>DLXG01000004.1 GCA_003448875.1 Anaerolineaceae bacterium | reverse complement strand
GCTCAACTGGCGGGCAACAATGCCTCCAACGGCGCATTGGTTGCCATCCGGCCTTCAACCGGCGAGATTTTAGCCATGGTTGGATCGCCGGACTTTTACAACGCGGCCATTTCCGGGCAGGTCAACATGGCCATCAGTCCGCGCCAGCCCGGTTCGGCAATCAAACCGCTGACCTATGCGGCTGCTTTCGAAAAGGGGTGGACAGCAGCCACCCTGATCTGGGATGTGCCCAGCGAGTTCCCGCCTTCCGGCGATCCGAACGACCTGCGCGAGCCGTACCGCCCGATTAATTACGATGAGCGTTTTCACGGCCCGGTCACCGTGCGCACGGCGCTGGCCAATTCTTACAATGTCCCGGCAGTCAAAGCCTTGCAGTTTGTCGGTATTTACGATAACCCGGCCACACCCCAGCAGGAAGGTCTGGTGGCCTTTGCGCGCCGATTGGGAATCACCACCCTGACGCGCCCCGATTACGGCCTTTCCCTGACGCTGGGCGGGGGGGATGTTTCTCTGCTGCAATTGACGGGGGCTTACAGCGTATTTGCCACCGGCGGACGGCTGATTCCACCGGTTTCGATCACCAAAATTGTGGATTATCAGGGCAATACCGTTTACGAGTACAAACCGCCGGCCGGCGAGCAGGTCATCCGTCCCGAACATGCCTATCTGATCAGTTCCATCCTTTCGGATAATCAGGCGCGGGCGCCCATGTTTGGAGTGGACTCGGTGCTGAATGTGGGCTTCCCGGCGGCGGTGAAAACCGGCACAACCAACGACTTCCGTGACAACTGGACGGTGGGTTATACGCCCGACCTGGCGGTGGGGGTGTGGGTCGGCAATGCCGATTACACGCCGATGATCAACACCACCGGTCTGACCGGGGCAGCGCCGATCTGGTCGAACTTCATGCGGGTTGCCATTCAGCAAATCACCGGCGGCAACCCGACTCCCTTTGCCCGCCCAGCCGGGATTGTTGACCGGGTGATTTGCGCTATTTCCGGTACGGAACCCTCGGAGTTCTGCCCCTTACAGCGCAATGAAATCTTTGCGTATGATCAGCCTCCGCTGCCAAAAGAAGACGACCTGTGGAAGAAGGTGCGAATTGATACGTGGACGGGGCTGCTGGCTTCTTCGGCCTGTGCCGATTTTGTGGAAGAGAAGTTTGCCCTGAATGTGACCGATAAAAGTGCCATCCGCTGGATTCTGGAAACCTCCGAAGGGCAGCGTTGGGCCGAGCAGATGGGCTTTCAGCAGCCAATTTTCTTCACCCCCGAACGCGAATGTACGGTGAACGACCAGCGCCCTCTGATCCTGTTTGCCGGGCTGAGCGAGAATCAAACCATTACCCGCTCCCCGCTGGAAATTTACGCCCTGATCAAGGTGCCGGAACCGTATGAGGATTACCGGCTGGAATACGGCATTGGCGATGAGCCGGCCGAGTGGAAAGAGTTGTACCGTGGCGGGCCGCAATCCGATCAACCGCAGTTCCTGACCGATTGGGATCTGACGGATGTGCCAGCCGGTAAAGTTACCCTGCGGATTGTGCTGAACAGCCGGCGGGATACCTATGCCATCCGTACCATTCACCTCAATATTCAAGTTCCCACCGCAACGCCAACGCCGACTCCAACGGTGACGGTTACTCCCACCATCACCGTTACTCCCACCAGCACGGTAACACCCAGCCTTACGCCTACCCTGCCGCCGACCCTGACACCAATCCCCACCGATACGCCCACGCCTTAATTAGAACATGCGCATCTGAACGGCGTCCTCCCACTGTGGGGGGTCGCCGTTCAGCAGGTCTTCCCACTGATTGATGGAGAGGTGCGGGTACTCGCTCAGGTAGCGCAAGTGACGGAACTTGAGCAGCCGCCAGCCCGCCTCAAAAGCGGCTTTGAGGCGGGGGTCACGGCGCAATTTGAAACCCAACAAGCCGGTGCGGCCGCCCGGCAGCACCAGCAAACACCGCTGCGGCGGAACGGTTGGGGGTTGCAGAACATACGGGCTGATGATGCTGCTGGCCAGCAAATAGAACTGATAAACCGTTTCGCCCTTTTCATTCAACCAGCGCAGTGGCTGCCCGTCCTCGACACGGCAGCCCATCTTTTCGCCAATTTTGGTCAGGCTTTGAGCAGCGTCTTTCAAATCGGCGCGGCGGCGGGCCGGCTCATCTTCCGGGCGCAATTGCCACTGATGGGGTTGTCCACCGTGCGGCAGGGCATAAGACTCCAGTACAGCCGTGATCAGCGCCTGAGACGGCACCAGCAGACCGGGAAAATGGGGATAGAGGCTGGCTTCCAGTTCGGCACGTCGGATTACCTGATGTTGAACCAGTAATTTGACAATCTCCTTTTCAAGCCGGTCAGCCAGAGGCTGGTTAACCTGATCGGTCTCGCTCAGCCACCACGCCCCGGTCTCCTCGCCCTGTCCGGCGGCTGCATAGCGCATAAATAGACGGCGGTCTTCCAGCGCTTCGCTGAGCATGGCTTGCAAACGGGTGAGCAGGTCGGGGGTTATCTCTTCTATCCGGCGCGGGAGCAGGCCGTTTTCGAGCAAGGCACACAGACCGGCTGCAAACAAGGTGAGGTAGCGGGCCGGTTCCCCGCGTTGTTTCAGATAGGTTTGCAGGCTATTTTGCAGGAGCGTTTTAGAACTGATTTTGGCAGGGGCGGGGAGCGGGTTTTGAGCGGACTGCCACTGGAATTGGGCCAGTTCGCTTTCGCGTTCCAGCGCAAAACCTTTCAGGGCGAAGCCAGCCGCCAGCGGGCCAAGGAAAGCCGCCAGTAAAAAACCGGGCGTGGTTTCGCTTGCGAGGGCAAAAAAGGGCATCCCTTCAGGGATTTGACGGGGAAGTTCGCGCAGGGCGCGCTGAATGGCGTTTGACATCCAGTACCAGTCATAGCGCCGCCGTTCCAGTGCGCCGCGCAAGGGTTGGACGGCTTCTCTGCCCCACAACCAGCCCGACCAGAGCGCGCACAGCGTCCAAAAAGCCTGGTTGGGGCGCGGTAGGATGCTGATCACGGCCGCCGGTTGAAGTTGCAAAGCGGCCGGCGGCAGCGCGGAAATTCTGCCGCGAAAAAGGCAGATGCCCCTCTCGCCGGGCAGTTGTGGGTAAACAGCAAGCGGCACAGGTTCCCCTTCCCTGCACCACAGCGATACGGCATTTTCCAGTGCCAGCCACAGGTTATTTTCACGAAACTGGGCGGGGACGGTCAGCTGGCGCGGACGGGGACGCAGGGCGGGGTGCTGCCAGAGGGTATTGCCTTCGTCGCAGACCTGAATCAACAGGGCAGTCAGCCATCTTTTGCGTTCTTCCGGCAATGACAAAGTTTCAATCTTGTTGATCAGCGTGGTTAACCCATAGAGGGGGCGCGGCAGGTAGGTTTTGAGGGCCTCGTTGACCTGTTCACGCGGTGCTCCTGTTTGATCGCCAATCACCCGCGAAAGCGCGCGGGCGCGGTGGAGGGCATCGTTGCCGGGCAGTTTCAGTTTTTCCAAATCCAGCGGCGTGACCGAGCGCTCGCCCTCATCTCCGCAATGTGGGCAGCGGTAAATGCGGCTGACCAGCCGCAGCGGTTCGCTCTGCCAGATGAAGGCTTGGGCTGAAACCAGTTGACCGCAACCGGCGCAAGGTGTGTGGTAAAGACTGAGGATGTGTTTCTCGAGCCGTTCTTCGCCGCGTTTGCTGGCCGCCAGGGCTGCCAGAGCGGCCTCGAACTCACTCTGAGGAGGGGCAGCCGCGAGAATTTCCAGCATGAACGAAAGAATGGGGTTGTTGCTGGTGATGAGAATGCGGTAACCTGCGCGGGCGGCTTCCAGAGCCAGTTGTGGGTGCGCCCCAATCGGGTCTAGCAGCCATGCTCCCGCTGGGACATTTTGCTTGAGCCAGGCAGTAACCATCCCGCCGGGAAGTAATGGCAGGTAACGACCGAGCGGCAGAAGGGGGGCTTCGTCCGTCCCCCCCATGAATGTCTGTTCCAGTACGCTCATCCTCCATTCAGTATAAGGATTTAAGCATTAAAAATCCAGATGTTAAGGAAAACAGGCTATTAACTTGATCTTAACTTGTTCTTGAAAAGAATTAAATCTTGCCTTGCTACAATGAATTCAAAAAGATTTAACTGCTCAGAATTGAATGGGGTACCTTTATGCCCGAAAATGACCTCAAACCTGTTTTCGATGTGAACGATCTGCAAACCATGAAGGTGCTGGTATCGCGTTTGCGCCTGAAAGTGTTGCGAGTGTTGATTGACCAGCCTTCAACGATTCGTGAGGTGGCGCGCGAATTGAATATCCCTCCCAATCGGCTGTATTATCACTTCAGCCTGCTGGAGCAATGCGGTGCAATCCGCGTGGTGGAAACCCGCCTGATTGCCGGCATTCTGGAAAACCGCTATCGGGCGGTGGCGCGAAAATATCAGGTAAAACCGGACTTGCTGGAGGAAGAGCTAGGGGAAAATACCCCGGTGGCAAAGCAGTCATCTTTGCCCTCGGTTGAACAGGAGAAGTCCCTTTAAACCCTCTGCTATCTGGTCTATTTATCGAAAATCGCGCATAATGGGGGGTGTTCAGAGACAATGCGACCATCAAAGATTGATTTTCTGAAATGAGGTAACTGAAGATGAATACATACTTGCAAGCTGCCCAGCAAGGCCGAAATGAAGTCTGGCGTTATGTGGTGGTGATTCTCGCCGTGATTGTAGTCACGTTTACGGTTCAACTTTTGGCGACCATTCCGGTTTTTATCATTGAAGGCACCACCGATATTTTTCAATTATCGCCGCTTTCTCTGTTAATTCTGACCATGCTGCCTTTCCCTTTTGCGGCGGTGACCTTGCTGGTGGGGGTGGTGTTCTTTCACCAACGTCCGATCAAATCCATCTTTCGGCCGGTTGGGCCTTTTCAATGGCGGCGGATGCTGTTCTCGGGAATGGTCTGGTTTGGGCTTTCTGCCGCGGCAGACCTTGTGTTGGCTCAATTGCAGCCGGGTAATTATGTGTGGAACTTCAACCTGCTGGAATTTTTACCGTATTTTCTGCTGGCGGTCTTGTTGATCCCTTTGCAAACTTCAACAGAAGAGCTGATCTTTCGCGGCTATTTGACGCAATGGCTGGGCCGGTACAGCAAAGGCTTGTGGCTGCCGCTTCTGATGCCCTCCCTGTTCTTTATGCTGTTGCACGGAGCCAACCCGGAAGTGGGTACCTACGGTTTGTTATTTACCATGCCTTTCTACCTGGGCATCGGTTTATTGCTTGGGTGGGTGACTCTGCGCAGTGAGGGGCTGGAGCTGGCGCTGGGGCTGCACGCTGCCAATAATTTATACGCGGCGCTGGTGGTCACTTTCCCGAGCTCGGCTATTCCTTCACCGGCTTTGTTTCGCATCCAGAATTATGATCCGGCGGCCGGGCTGGCGGTCTTTGCCGTGATGGCTGTGATTTATCTGTTAGTGATGAACGGCCTGCGCCTGACCCGCCCTGTTCAGGTGCTGGCCAGCCTGTTCATGGGAGTGGCTCTGCTGGGCGGGCTGGTTCAGCCGGCTTCGGCAAAATCGTACTCTGCTGAGCGGTTTGATGTGGAGATCAACCTGCAGCCCAATGGTGAACTGCTGGTTACCGAAACGGTGGTGTTCAATTTCGAGGGCGGGCCGTTCACCTTTGTCTTTCGGGATGTGACGAAGAACGAGTTAGACCGGCTGGAATTTCTTTCTGCGCGGATGGACGGCGTTCTTCTGCCGCCGGGCA
This sequence comes from Anaerolineaceae bacterium, assembly GCA_003448875.1. Classification (GTDB taxonomy): domain Bacteria; phylum Chloroflexota; class Anaerolineae; order Anaerolineales; family Anaerolineaceae; genus Bellilinea. Next base: position 1,393 of record DLXG01000004.1, on the reverse strand, counting down.
ATCAGGCCGGACAGGTGGAGGCCAGTGAAGACGGTGATTCGCTAAACGTTGTCTGGCATTTTGCGCCGACCAGCGATGCGCGCCACACCTTTGAGTTGACCTACCGCGTGATTGGGGCGGTGCGACAGACCAATCGGGGAGACGGGCTGGTGTGGGTGGCGGTTCCACCCGAACATGAATATACCATCCGGAACAGCACGATCCGATTGAACCTGCCAGGCGGGGCGGCTGCGGCTCAATCAGTCTGGTTACGTGGCGTTGATCTTCAGCCGGTTATTGAGGATGGGGCTTATCTTTTTCAGGTCAGTGAAGTGGCGGCGGATTCTGAACTGGTGATTGAAGCCTACTTCCCGCCCGGCAGTCTGATTCAACAGCCTCCCCAATGGCAGGCCGTTCAGATTGAACGGGGCCGTCAGATGCGCGCGGCATTCCCTTTCAGCCTCGCTGCTGCAATTGGGCTGGGATTGAGCGGTTTTCTGGCTGCCAGAAATATCCGGCGGAAGTACACGCTGGATACCGGTGCGGTGATTCCGCCCGGCAGCCTGAGCGATCCGCCGGATGACCTGAGCCCGGCTGCAGTTTCCTTTATGCTCTCAAAGGGGCAGCTCAGCCTGATGGATTTGTTCGCCGTTCTGCTGAACTGGGCGAGACGTGGGCGGATTAAGATGGAGTTTGTCGAGGGTAAGGGGGTCTTCAAAGCCCGTGATTTTCGGCTCTTTCTGCTTGAAAGCATCAGCGGCAGTGAGCATGAAGTGCTGCTTCAAAACCTGATTTTCCCGCCGGAGGCGGCTCCGGCTCACAAAGAGGTTTTGTTGAGTAAAGTGGGTCAAGACCTGCTCCGCCATGTAAACCGGTTGAAACACCTGCTGACCGAGGAATTGATCCAGCAGGGACTTGTACGGGTTGAGGTGGTCAAAGAACGCAACCGATTAAACAGAACAGCCGCTTTTGTTTTCCTGTTCGCCTTTGTGGTGGGTGTGGCCGGCTTGTTTTTTGCGGGAACGGGTTTTGTTTCTCCCTTTATTGGGGTGTTGTTGATGGGGGTAGGACTGGGATTGATGGCTGCGGCTTTTCTGATCTGGCTGACGGCGTATAACCTTTCCATCCTCACTGTGGCGGGTGTCCAGCGCTTGCAGCGCTGGCAATCCTTCCGCGATTATCTGCGCCGGTTGGTCAAACCGGAAAACAGTCCGATGCTGCGTCAGGAATGGCTGGAAGATTATCTGCCCTATGCGGTTGCCTTTGGGCTGGGCGATGCGTGGGTGAAGGCGTTTCGGAATCAAGGCCTGAGTACACTGCTTGGGTGGGCTTATACTTCGGATTCGGCGGGCATTGAAAGCACGATGCTGACGGCGGTAATTACCACCTCTTCGATGGACTCCAGCAGCGGCGG
>DLXG01000021.1 GCA_003448875.1 Anaerolineaceae bacterium | reverse complement strand
TCAGATGGCCGGGGCGGCCCGGTCGTGGCCGGTGGACGCGCTGGGAATCAACTGCGGGCGCAGTCTGGAGGATAATTTAGCCAACCTGATCGAGTTGCGCGCAGCCACAACCCTGCCGATCTGGTTCAAACCCAATGCCGGCCTGCCGGTCAGCGATGGCGCGGGCGGGCTTTCTTACAGCATCCAGCCGCAAGATATGGCTGCGGCTGTTCCGGAGTGGTTGGCCAACGGGGCGCGGGTGATCGGCGGGTGCTGCGGCACCAGCCCGGCACATGTGCGCGCCATTGCACTCGCTGCCCGTCCGGCGCTGGGATAATCCGATACAATGCTGATCGTTCTGGTTTTTGCACTCGGCTTTTTCGCACTCTGCTGGTTGTATGGTCTGGCATTTCTGCGGCTGGCTGCGCGCCTTCTGCGGATTGAGCCGCAGCCCGTCCGTGCCGTTGAGACTTTGCTGGCGGGTATGATTGCCCTGACCACCCTGGCGGCCGCTCTTTCGCTGGCCCTGCCGCTGGACTGGCGGGCATTGGCTATCCTCATTCTCGGTGGGGCTGCCATCTTTCTGAGCGGTTCGCGGCGGGGCTGGATCATGTTTCGTTTTCCGCGCTTTCCCCGTTTTTCGGTATGGAATGTCATGGCCGGGCTGGTGCTGCTGCTGGCACTGCTGACCGTGCTGGAAAACGCTACTCACCGGGTTGCCAATCCCGATACGGGTATCTACCATGCTCAGGCCATCCGATGGATGGAGGAATACCCCGCGGTGGCCGGTTTGGGAAACCTGCACAGCCGATTTGCCTATAACTCGCACTGGCTGGTGCTGAATGCAGTATTCAGTCTGGCGTTTTGGGGCGGGCACTCCCTGCATCTGGCAGGGGCAATGCTGTTTGGTCTGGCCGTGTGGGATTTTAGCAATGGCCTGCGCCGCTGGCTGAACGGTGAGCGCAGCATTGCCAACAGTCTGCGGGTGTTGTTTCTGCCGCTGTCTTTCTACCTGCTGGGCTCGCAAACGTCCTCACCCGGCACCGATTTGCCGGTGATTTTGATGTTGTGGCTGATCATCCCCCTGTGGCTGGAAGGGCAGAGTCTCGAGCCGTATCAATCCGCCCTGCGCAGCGTTTTGATTTTTAGCGCATCTGTCTTTTTGCTGACGGTCAAGCTTTCGGCGCTGCCGCTGTTGCTGCTGGCCGGCTGGCTGGTCTGGCGGGATGTGCAGAAGCAGCCCCTGCGCGTCATCCGTTGGGGATTTCTGGGTGTGGTTTTGGTGTTGCCATGGCTGGCCCGCAATGTCATCCTTTCCGGTTACCTGATTTATCCCTTCCCGGCCCTCGACTGGTTTAATGTGGACTGGAAGATTCCCTATGAAGCGGCTGTGCGGGAGGCGCAAATCATCCGCGCCTGGGCACGCCTGCCGAATGTGGATGCCAGTGAGGTGCTGAACATGCCGCTGTCTGAATGGCTGCCGGTGTGGTTTAGTGACCGCACGACCAACCAGCGCTTGATCCTTGTGCTGGCAGCGGCTTCGCCGCTGGGGATGGCTGGTGTGTGGCTGCTGGCCCGTTTGAAGAATTGGGGGTTGACTCGTCAGCCGTTTAGTTGGGCGGGTGCTTACCTGTTTGGCATGGCTGGCGGTCTCTATTGGCTTTTCAATGCCCCCGATCTGCGCTTTGGCTACGGTTGGGTGATGTTGCTGATTGGCCTGCCGCTAGCGGGGTTGATGAACGGTATGGCCGAGAAGTTGTATGGCAAAAAAATATTTCTGGCAAATGCTTTGCTGACCGCTGGACTGCTGGCGGTGCAGCTCTGGTTTCTGGCGGCTTCGTTTGAAAGCAGGACGTTCAACCAGCGCTGGCTGATGCCGCCGGATTACCCGATTCATGCTACTTTTCCATGTCCGCTGGAAAATGGAACGGTGATGTGCGCCGGCGAAGAGAGTTATACGCAGTGCTATTACCACCCGTTTCCCTGCATTCCCAAACCGATCGAAGGGGTGGAACTGCGCGGCTCGGACTGGGGGGATGGATTTAGAAGCAGCCAGTAAACCTTACCGCACAAACCCAAACCGCAATTTATATCAAAAATAGGGAAAATCCCGCATGACAGCCTGAGCCTGTGGCGGTAAAAATATACCTGTCTGGTGAGCGATCACCCATTCAAAACTTCTACAGGAAAGGATGCTGTCGAATTATGAATCAGGCCTATCAGAGTAACGAGGGTCAAGAAAAGCCTTTTCAGGGTCTAAAAAACATGAGCTTCATTTGTAGTATTTTAGGGTATCTATCGTTTCTTGGAGGGTTTATAGGGGCAATTAATGCAGCCTCCGATGCGTATTACGATCCTGCTTTGCCGTTTATTCTGTGGCTGAGTGTGGGATTCGTGGTTGGAATTGGCTATCTCATCGCCGGGGAACTGATCAGGTTGTTCCTGGCAGCCAGGGAAAATCTCGAAGAACTGCTGGTCAGCACGCGGGAAATTACCGCCCATTTGAAAGAAACGAACGGGAAACAGGAATAATCGGCTGATACGCATCTAACAACCCCGCCTCAGGCGGGGTTGTTCCTT
>DLXG01000091.1 GCA_003448875.1 Anaerolineaceae bacterium | reverse complement strand
CAGCAAGTCAGCAGGGAAAGTACCCCCCAAACCGGAAGTCAGGACAAGATCGCCGGGTTGAAGCGGGGCATCCTGAGAGACCATTTCAACTGTCAAATCGCCCGTCACAGAGCCGACCAATTGAGCCTCACTGCGATGGGGTTCAATGCGGACATTCACCACAGAGGAAGGGTCTGTGATTAACCTCACCCTGGCGGCAGTGGCGGTTACGGCATCAATCTGCCCCACCAAACCCTGATTTGTAATTACCGGCATCCCGCGCCGCAATCCATCATCAGATCCGCGGTCAATAAAAACATATTTCAGGAAAGGGTTTGGATCCTTCCCGATAACTGCCGCCGCAACATACTGCCCACCCTGAGGGTTGGAACGGGCGAAGTCCAGCAATGCGTATAACACTTGCGCTTCTCGCAGTTGCTGCTGCAATTCGATAATTTGGGCTTGCAGGCTGGTTACTTCTTGCTCCAACTGTTGATTTCTTGCTCTCAAGGTCGCAACATCTCGCGGTACGGTGATAAATTCATAAACCGCCATGTAGCGGGTTGCCAGCCATTCCTGGATATTGACCAGAGGCGAAAGCGCACTTCCAAGCAGAGGGGTCATGTAACCGCTCAAAGCAAACAGAACTAACCCAACCCCTACCAGCACAAGTGTTGCGGTTTGCCAGAATCCAGAACCGGTTGTTTTCATCCTTCTTCCAGCATTCTAACGCGATAACCGAATGAGCAATTGCCGGTTATCGGCTGCTCGTGCGATCCAATCCCACCAGAAAATCGGCATATTTATCCAGGTCTTCAAGAATCATACCGGCACCGCGTGCCACACAGGTCATCGGATCTTCCGCCACCCATACCCGCAGATGCAGTTCGTCAGATAATCGCTCAACCAGTCCCTGTAACTGTGCGCCACCACCCGCCAGACAAACGCCGGTTTCGATCAAATCCGCTACAATTTCGGGCGGTGCCTCATCAATCGCATCCTTAATTGTGTCAACAATGACCTGTACAGAACCGGCAATCGCTTCTCGAATTTCGACCGAAGAAATTTCAAGTGTTTCCGGTAGACCACTAACCAGATTTCTACCGCGAACACTCATTGTCTTTTCCTCAGGCAAGGGGTAAGCCGATCCAATCTGCATTTTGACCAGTTCAGCCATCCGTTCACCAATAAACAGGTTGTACTTATTGCGGATATATTGGATGATGTCCTGATCCATTTCATCACCGGCTACCCGGAGAGAACGCGAAACAACGATTCCTCCCATAGAGATTATTGCAACTTCGGTAGTGCCGCCGCCGATATCAACCACCATGCTGCCTTGCACTTCGGCAACGGGTAAGCCCGCGCCGAGGGCTGCCGCTCGCGGCTCTTCGATCAGGTAAGTTTCTCGCGCTCCTGCCGACATAGCCGCATCATATACCGCTCTCTTTTCAACCTCCGTTGCGCCGGAAGGAATGCCCACCACAACTCGCGGGCGCGGCATAGGCACGACCGATTGTTGATGGGCTTTACCGATAAAATAACCCAGCATGGCTTGGGTAATTTCAAACTCCGAAATGACACCATCGCGTAAGGGACGGACTGCAATCACATTAGCAGGTGTACGCCCAACCATTTCTTTTGCCTGTAATCCAATGGCAAGCGGGCGGCGGGTTCGTTTCTCAATCGCTACCCACGATGGTTCATTGATGACAATCCCTTTACCCCGGACATTGACCAGTGTGTTAGCCGTGCCAAGGTCAATGCCAATATCCAGAGAAAACAATCCCATCAGCCAGTTGAAAGGATTGAAAGCCAAATTTTTCTCCTCAATCCATAATGGATTTTGTAAATTTGTTCACAGATCAATCAAAAATTATACCATACAGCACAACACGGCGCTTGACATTCTCCGCCCAAGTGCATATAATCCCAATCAGATTGCGGGTGTAGTTCAGCGGTAGAACGTTTGCTTCCCAAGCAAAATGTCGTGGGTTCGAGTCCCATCACCCGCTCAAAGTAATACCGGCTTACAAGTCCGACTGGCAAGTTCCTTGCACCAGTCGGTTTGTTTTATTTTTCAATAACTTAACAATAATGCAAGGGATGATGAGCCAGCCCCAAGAAAATACTATAATTTAACCGGGATTTTTCTGAATTATTCCCACTTGCTTCGCTCTCTCAATTTGTAAGGAGTGATTCATCTTATGACAGCCGGTAAGAGTATCCTTTACATTGAAGATAATTTTGACAATCGCATGCTGGTTCGTCGTTTGCTGGAACATGAGGGCTTTTTGGTACTGGAAGCCCAAAATGCCCATGAAGCTCTTGCGCTGCTCAAAACTCAGCAGCCAGATTTGATTCTGATGGACATCAATATGCCGGAGATAGACGGATACACCCTCACCCGGCAAATTAAAGCCACACCCCAAACCAGCCAGATACCCATCATCGCTCTGACCGCGAACGTAATGCGCGGTGATAAAGAACGTACCTTGCGGGCTGGTTGTGACGGGTACATTGAAAAGCCTATTGACATTGATACATTTATCGAACAGGTCAATCAATTTTTGAATGGTAACAGGGTCAAGCAGTTATGAACGCGACGATGAACCAAAACCCACAAAAACCAGTTCCAACTGCAGGCACGACCGGCAGCCTGCTAAAAGATATAACCGTTCTGGTAGTTGAAGACAATGTTTCCAACTTTGTCCTGATTGCACGCATGCTTGGATTCTTAGGAATTCATTGTGAATGGAAAACCTCCGGCTATGAGGTCGTCGAATTTGCAGATACACTTCCCCGCCTGGACTTGATTTTGATGGACATCCGCCTGCCCTACGAAGACGGCTATTCGGCTTTTGCAAAAATTCGCCAATCAGAGCGATTTAAGAACGTTCCGGTAGTGGCCGTCACGGCTGAAGCCAGTCTTGAACAGATGAATAAAGCCCGTAAAGCCGGGTTTGATGGATTTCTGGGCAAACCGCTCGATCCCGATCGCTTTCCTGATCAAATCCAACGCATTCTTGCTGGTGAACCCGTTTGGGAAATGGAATAAGGACTTTTCTAATGAATCTTCCCTCCAACCCACCCCGCAAATCATCTCCATCTTTCTCAAACCGTCTCAGGCGGAAGGCCTTATTATTTTTATTCCTCGTAATCAGCCTGCCTTTACTCCTATCGGTCGCATCCTCACTTCTCGCAGTATCTCTCCTCCAACCAGCGACTTTGGAGCAAAAAGGATTTGCAATGGTTCTTTCGCACCCGGTATTCTGGGCAGGCCTTGGGGTAAGCATACTGGTTGCATTGGGGTTGGTATGGTTATTCGTCCAGGTTTTCATTATTCCGGTTGAGAATCTTTCCAATCAGGCCGAAAAACTGGCTAACGGTGATTGGAGTCAAAAATTTGTTGTTCAAAGCAAAGACGAAATTGGGAAGTTAGCCTATGCCCTCAACCTTCTCCGCAATGAGATGGGGCGCATGTATCGAAAAATTGAGCGTCAGGCCATTTCCCAGAAAACTGATCCAGCCTCAGGACTTGTTGAGTCCGGCTTGGATATTGCTCTGGAAGATGATAACCGCGAAAACTTCAATAGTGAATTTACTTTCGAGCCATTTGAATTTGACCGTCAGGAAGAAAATCTTTTATATACCGCGGCCCAGAAGATCAATCAGGCAGGCGAAGAAGCACAAGTTAACAAGATTTTGGAAGAAACCCTATCCAAGACGGATTATGTTACGGCTATTTTTGATCTTTACCCCAATAACTTACGCTTAATGAACCTGATTGATCGGCAAGTTCGACTATCCGATAAATCACTCAAAGGCACCGCAATTCAAATTGAAAATCCGCAAACTTTATTTACGGGTAGGGAGTGTATTATTCTGGAACAAAAAGAGGAAATCAGTGAACTGGCTGATCTCTTCGCCATTTTTGAATCACGCAGTTGCAATTCGATTGCTATTTTCCCGTTGCAGGTTAATCAACGAGTAGTTAGATTACTGATAATTGGCTCCCGTAAACCCACCCCTCTCTCAGCAGTCAACTTACAACCCTATGTGCATCTTTCCCAAACCGTCAGCACCGCATTGGAAAAAATTGGCCAAATCCGCAGTCTGCGCAGCCAGATGACCGCTTACGAAACCCTGACCAGCCTC
>DLXG01000016.1 GCA_003448875.1 Anaerolineaceae bacterium | reverse complement strand
CAACCAATGCGGAGTCGAAGTCGCCCGCCCGGTCATTATTGAATGGCAAAACCTGTATGACTCGAAGATTTTTGAAACTGGAGTCAAACATGGCGTTCCGGCCCGCTTGTTGAAAAAGATTTTTGCAATCGAAAGCCAATTCTGGCCGGCGATTTATATTGATATCTTAGAAAGCGGTTTTGGTCAATTAAATGACACCGGTGCAGATGCTTTACTCCTTTATAGCCCATATTTTTATGCCCAATTCTGCCCGCTCATCCTTCACCCCAGAACATGCGACCAGGGCTACCTTGCCATTCCCGAATCAGCCCGAGCCTTGCTGCGCGGAGCTTTGGTACGTCAGGTCAATGCTACCTGCGCGGATTGCCCGCAAGGGGTTAATCGGCAGCGCGCGCTGAACAGCATTCCCATTTTTGCCGAAGTGGTCAAAGCCAATTGCAGCCAAATCAATCAAATCGTCCGCAACGCCACCAACAAAAAAGCCGGCGAGGTGGCTGACTACGTGGATTTATGGAAGTTAACCATGGCAAATTATAATGCCGGCCCCGGTTGTACAGCACGCGCCATTGAAAGTGCCTGGAAAGAAGAGGGAGAACTCACCTGGGACGTTGTTTCCGGTTATTTCACTTCAAAGGAATGCCAGAGTGCACCTTTTTATGTGACCGATCTTTTCAAGAACTGACCGGGCGATTGATAATTTCCTCGATCACCGATTGAAAGTCGGTCAAACCCTCTCCGTTTAATGCCAGCCAGATCAAAAACTCAATATTTCCTTTTGGCCCGGTCAGAGGTGAGCGTATCAACCCGCGCACTATCCATCCTTCCCGCTGGCAGAATTCAACCATTTCTTTCAACACCTGACGATGGATTTGCGGATCGCGGATGACCCCCTCCCCGCGTGCCGCTTCCTGTTGTCCGGCCTCAAATTGAGGCTTGATCAATGCGATTACTTCACCATTATTCTGATCGCTAAACCACTGCCGGACAACCGGTAATAATATCTTCAGGGAAATGAAAGATGCGTCAATTGTCACAAAATCAATTTTTTCTCCAAATCCTTTTACATAACGAGCGTTGGTTCTTTCCATGACGACCACTCGTTCATCCCTGCGCAGCCGCCAGTGAAGCACTCCATATCCGACATCTACCGAGAATACTCGTACTGCTCCGTGCTGTAAAAGACAATCTGTAAATCCCCCGGTTGAAGCCCCAACATCCACACATACTTTCCCCCGCAGGTCGGTTAAGCCAAACGAGGTAAGCGCTGCTTCCAGTTTTTCTCCGCCTCTGGAGACAAAGCGAGCCGGCTGGATAATTTCAATTTCCGTCCCCGCATCCACCATCTGGCCGGCTTTCTCAGCGATCGTTTGACCTACCCGCACCTGTCCAGCCATAATCAGACGCTGGGCCTGACTGCGGCTTTCTGCCAACCCCTTCTCTACCAACCATACATCCAATCTCTTTTTCATACGGATATATTCTATCCCGCTTTCGCACTCCGAACCATTTTATTACCCAAAAGTTCTTAAAATTTTAGAACGCATTGGATTGAATGTGATATGATTAGGACATGCTTTCTGCCCTGATCAAAAGCATGCGACCGCGCCAGTGGAGCAAAAATGTCTTCGTGTTGGCTGCGGTTGTTTTTGATAAGAAATTACTCAATCCTGAAGCAGTTGGTAAATCACTGGCAGGAATGATTTTGTTCTGCCTGCTTTCCAGCAGCGTGTATCTCATAAACGATATTCTGGACGCCGAGGCAGACCGCAATCATCCTCAGAAAAGAAACCGTCCAATTGCTTCGGGAAAATTGCCCGTCGCCGTTGCCGCAATTGCTGCATTCCTCCTCATCATCATTACCATTCCGCTTTCTTTCCTTCTTTCAAATTTATTCGGGTGGATTGCATTAATTTACTTTCTGGTCAATCTGGCATATTCTACACGCCTCAAACACATTCCTTTGATTGATGTATTAATCATTGCAGCGGGCTTCGTATTACGGGTGGCTGCTGGTGTTTCACTGATCGAAGTGGAACGGTTTTCTCCATGGTTGTATGTTGTCACCACATTATTGGCCCTCTATATTGGCTTCGGAAAACGCCGCGCCGAATTGACTCTTCTCCAAAATGATGCCAATAATCATCGCCGGGTATTGGACGGCTATAACCTAGCTTTGTTGGATCAATTAATCACCATCGTTTCCGGCACCACCATTGTAGCCTATAGTCTTTATACATTTTCAGCCCCCAATCTGCCGGATAATCACAGCATGATGCTGACCATCCCGTTTGTTATTTACGGGATATTTCGTTACCTGTACCTGATTCAGGTCGAACAAGCCGGCGGTGCGCCAGAGGACATTGTCCTCACCGATAGGCCTTTACAGATAACCGTCCTCTTATGGGGGTTATCGGTGCTATTTGTGTTTTATTTCAGTTGAAATATGCCTGCCGTTTCTGCCTCTGCCCCGGGAAAAGTGATATTGTTTGGTGAGCATGCCGTCGTTTATGGTCAACCCGCCATAGCCGCGCCGGTGACCGGGGTAAATGTCAGAGTCATCGTACAGGCAAATCCCCTGCAACCCGCGGGAAGCATAGAAATCGAATCCCCGGCACTTTCCTTCCACGCCACCCGTGCAGAGCTTCCGGAACAACACCCCCTAAATACCTTATTTCAACAAATAGAACAATACCTCCGGATTAGCCGGTTACCCGCCATGAAGATCCGCATCAACTCCACATTACCGGCTGGAGCAGGTATGGGATCGAGCGCAGCGGTCAGTGTCGCTTTGATTCGAGCAATTAGCCGCTATTTGGGCTTTCCCCTTGAAAACGAACAGGTCAATCAAATTGCTTACGAAGTAGAAAAGGCATTTCACGGTACGCCAAGCGGAATTGACAACACCGTGATAACATACCAGATGCCAATCTTTTTCGTGAGAAACCAGCCACCCCAATTGATTCACCTGAAAGAGCCCCTGACTTTGGTCATTGCCAATGCCGGCGAAGCACCTTCAACTGCTCAAATGGTGGCTGGGGTTCGTCTGCGTTGGCAGCAATATCCTCAACGTTATGAACAATTATTTCAACGAATCGGGGCGATTGTCCAATCCGCCCGCCAGATTCTGGAATTTGGCAGCTGGCAGCAACTGGCGCCATTAATGGAGGAAAATCACCGTTTGCTTCAGGAAATCGGCGTATCATCCCCCGCCTTAGACAAACTGGTAGAAGTCTCTTTACGATGCGGTGCTTACGGTGCTAAATTAACCGGCGGAGGCGGGGGCGGAAATATTATCTGTCTGATTCAACCAGAAGAAGCCGAACAGGTTTCCCAACAACTGCTGAACCATGGGGCACTGCATACCTGGTTGACCACACTTATCCCTACCGAAGAGGGAAATCAACAATGAGGCGCATTTTCTTAAAACTGGGCGGCTCGCTGATTACCGATAAACATCGCCCTGCCACACCTAGAACGGAAGTCATTGAACGCTTAGCCGAAGAAATCAAAGTGGCTATACGCAGCAATAAAGATATTCAATTAATCATAGGGCATGGATCCGGTTCGTTTGGTCATGTACCCGCCCGGCAGTATCAAACCCGGCAGGGTGTTTATACCCCCCAGCAATGGCAGGGGTTTCTCGAAGTGTACCGTCAGGCACGTGCATTGAATCAGATTGTTTTTGATATCTTCACCAGAGTTGATTTACCTGTCATTGCATTTCCACCCTCAGCAATCATTCAGGCAGAAAAAAAACAACTCGCTGTCTGGAACACCAAACCGTTAATTTCAGCCTTAGAGGCAGGTTTTATCCCTCTGGTCAATGGGGATGTCGTTTTTGATTCTCAGATCGGGGGAACGATCTTTTCCACAGAAGATGTCTTCATGGCGTTGTCATCCTCTCTCCCCCCAACAGAAGTGTTACTGTGCGGTATTGAAGAGGGAGTCTTTGCGGAC
>DLXG01000015.1 GCA_003448875.1 Anaerolineaceae bacterium | reverse complement strand
CTATTAGGGTCAATATTTATCATAAATTTCTTATATATTGACAATTTTATACGGGCTTGTTATACTTCCAATCAATAATAGTGGTAAGAGGTTTTTCCGCTTACGGACAGGTAAGGAATGGAAATCAAAAGCACGCGCGATAAAATCATGCACACCTTGCTCAATAATCCGCGCTCCACGATCAATGAACTGGCGGAGACGGTTGGGATTAACGCCATATCCGTCCGCCATCACTTGAACAGTATGCTTGCGGATGGCCTGGTTGCTTCGGAAGAAGAACGGCATGGGGTCGGCCGGCCGCGGTTAGTATATTATCTAACAGAACGCGGCCTTGAAAAGTTTCCTACCCGTTATTTCAGGCTGGCAAACCGCCTGTTGGGAAGGTTAAAAGAGACTTTACCGGCCTCTGCGGTGGAAATGATATTCGCCGAGATGGCGCGAGACCTGGCTGAAGACCACCTGCGCGCGACCCAGAACATGACTTTGGAAGAAAAACTGGACTTTTTGAAGAAACTCCTCAGCGAAGAGGGTTTTATTATTGAATGGGAAAAGATTGGTGATGCCTATCACATCCATGAAATTACCTGTCCTTACTTCCATGTCACTCAGGCTCACCCGGAAGTATGCACAGTTGATCAAACCCTGATTTCCACCGTACTCTCGCTCCCCGCCCATAAAATTCAATGCGTTTTAAGCGGCGATCATCATTGCACTTACATCATTCCTCTGGAAAAGGTTGAAAGTCAAAACGATGAATGAAGAATTTGGAACCCCCGGAACCAATCGCCCGGTTTGGGATGCTGAAGCGACCCATCCTGAATTGTGCCAGAAATTAAGGGACGCCCTCAATCAGGTGATGGATCCCGAAATCGGTTTGAGTGTCATCCAGTTAGGCCTGATCCGCAATTTTCAAGTTCAAGAAGATCAAGCCCGCATCAAAATGATTCTGACCACCCCCTTCTGTCCGTATGGCCCGGCCTTAATTGACATGACCCGTGTAAAAGCCGAAGAGGGTGTTGGCATGCCCGTTTCTATCGAATTGGGAATGGAAGTTTGGGACTTTTCCATGATGGAAGAAGGGGTTGATCTGGGCTGGGGTTTGTACTAATCCACTTTCCCTCCCAATGCTTTCAATTGATCTTTATCCGGTTTGAATAAACCGGTCATTTGCATTGCAAGGCTCATATTCCCGGTCAGTTTTACTTTACCCATCAGGTAAGCGCGCATGGCATCCAGGCGTCCGCTGAAAATATCCAGAATCACCGATGCTTCACCGGAAAGGGTCAGGTCAAGCGGTTCTACTTTTTCTTTTTCCACCCGGCAGGTTTGATTTTCGATCACGGCTGTCCAGTACCCGCCCCCCTCACCTGTGAGATCGAACCCAATCCGGGCGCTTATTCCTTTTGCCTGTTCGGGCATAAAATAACTCGGCAGTAAATTCATCAAGTCTTGAATAGTAACCGATGCCATTCCTTCTCTTCTCCCTTTTGAAGACATTGTATCATTATTGACTGGATTGATAAGGGGTGATAATCATCTGGAAAATCAACATCTATCTCAAATCCAGCTTTTCAGAACCTTCCCTTATCCAATCTCTGTACAACCTTTGTAAAACAGGGGAATGACAGTTTCAGGATATTTGGTATACTCAAATTACTTTAAGTGCCGGGTTCTAGAACAATGGATAGCAACACATCACCACTTACTCACCGCAAAGCGGATCACATCCGCATAAACCTGGAGGAAGATGTGGCCTCAGGCCGGTCAACCGGTTTAGAACGCTTTTACTTTCTCAATGAAGCCCTGCCTGATTTCAATCTTGCGGATGTGGATACCAGCCTGACCCTGTTCGGCAAACCGTTGCGCGCTCCGATTTTGATTTCTTCGATGACCGGAGGCACCTCTCACGCCGGTCAAATTAACCTGCGACTGGCCGAAGCAGCCCAGCAAAAGGGAATAGCGCTTGGCCTTGGGTCACAACGCGCTGCGCTTGAACATCCGGAGCAGCAAAGTACCTTTAAGGTGCGCTCCGTCGCGCCGGACATTCTGTTATTTGCCAATCTCGGTGCAGTCCAATTAAACTATGGTTATGGCGTGGATCATTGCCGGCGGGCAATTGAAATGGCTCAAGCCGACGCGCTTTTTCTTCACTTTAATCCCCTTCAGGAAGCACTTCAACCGGAGGGCGATACCAATTTCGGCGGTCTATTGAATAAAATTGAACAGGTTTGCAAGGCATTACCCGTCCCGGTAATTGCCAAAGAAGTTGGCTGGGGCATTTCAGCAGATACAGCCCGGCGGCTAGTTTCAGCCGGCGTAGCCGCGATTGATGTGGCCGGAGCCGGCGGAACTTCCTGGTCGCAGGTTGAAATGTACCGCATCAATGACCCGGCTCTGGCTCGCATCGCGGCTGTTTTTCGCAATTGGGGCATTCCCACCGCCGACGCAGTTCGTCAGGTGCGCCGGGCATTGCCGGATATCCCTGTGTTTGCTTCCGGCGGCCTGCGGAATGGCCTGGACATTGCCAAATGTATTGCGCTTGGCGCTACCCTAGGCGGCATGGCTGGACCGTTTCTCAAAGCCGCTGTTGTTTCAACCGAAGAGGTTGCAGCCACCATTGATGAAGTTGTAACTAGCTTGAGAATTGCCATGTTTGCTGCCGGTGCTCAAAACTTAACCGCCCTTCGTCAGACTCCTTTGCAGGAGGTTTCAATTTGACCAGCCTTTCGCAATTCAACCAGCAAATGCAGCCCTTGATTGATCAGACTATGCAGCAGGTGGTTCTCTCCCATCCGCTGATCGATCAATACCGTGGATTGAAGGACATGCTCTCTTACCACCTCGGTTGGGATGGGGCGGCTAATCGGGCAGAGGTTCAGGGGAAACGCATCCGCCCTTTACTGGTGCTATTAACCACTGCGGCTTGCAGCCAGTCGGGCTGGGAAACGGCCTTGCCCGCAGCGGCTGCGGTTGAATTACTTCACAATTTTTCACTGATCCATGACGACATCGAAGATCGCAGTATCCTGAGGCGGGGCAGAGAAACCGTTTGGAAAAAATGGGGAGAAGCACTTGCCATCAACGCCGGTGATGCACTTTTCAGTCTGGCTTATAATGCAATCTCTTTGCTCAAACAAACCTGTTCCCCTGATGTCGTCCTTCAATCGCTGGAAATTCTAAACAATACCTGCATCAGATTAACCGGCGGCCAGCATCTGGATATTTCCTACGAAAATGAACGCTATATCGGATTAGATGACTACTGGCTTATGATTGAAGGCAAAACCGCCGCCCTTATAAGTGCCTGCGTCAGTCTTGGAGCGGTGATTGGGGGCGCTGATCGCTACCAGCAGCAGCAACTGGCGGAATTTGGCCGCTCACTGGGAATCGCTTTTCAGATACAGGATGACTGGTTGGGCATCTGGGGAAATGCCGCTCAAACCGGCAAATCTACCGAAAGTGATTTGCTGACCGGTAAAAAATCCCTGCCGATTGTCTTTGCTTTACAAAACAAAGGCAAGTTTGCGGAACGCTGGCTGAGTGCCCCAATTCAAGCAGACGAAGTGGCATACTTAGCCGGTTTGTTGGTTGAAGAAGGCGCCCGCCAGTACACAGAAGAACAAGCCGAGCAATACACCCGCCAATCATTGCAATCACTCATAAACGCTAATATTAAGAACGAAGCCGGACAGGCATTACAGGAATTAGCCCTGATGCTGCTCAAACGCAGTTCGTAAATTTTGAAATATTCACAAGATAATCCTGTTGCAGGTAAAAACCTGCGATTTTTTAACCAGAGAGGAAGGAAAGGAAAAATGGAGAAACAACTGATCATCACAGGTGAAGAGATTTATCAGGCTGCCGAACTGTTCAACGACGGCGGGATTGATTTTGAAACCATCCGCCAAAATGTCGAAAGCATTTTGAGAGCCGTTGGTGAAAACCCCGAACGGGACGGCCTCAAACGCACCCCCGAACGGGTTGCGCGCATGTACGAAGAATTACTGGCAGGCTACCGCACCGACCCGGTCGCGCTGGTCAATGACGCGCTCTTTGAAGTGGATTACGATGAAATGGTCATCGTGCGCGACATTGAATTTTATTCCTTGTGCGAGCACCACATGCTGCCCTTTCTTGGGCGCGCTCATGTGGCTTACATTCCCCGCGGCCGTGTGATTGGGCTTTCCAAGATTCCCCGTATTGTGGATATGTTTGCCCGCCGCTTGCAGGTTCAGGAAAGAATGACTCGTCAGATCGCCGACTTTTTACAGGAAGTACTGCATCCTCGCGGTGTGGCAGTGGTCATCGAAGCCATTCACATGTGCTCCATGATACGCGGGGTTAAGAAACACGATTCGCGTATGACCACTTCCAGCATGTTAGGTGCCTTTCGCAACAACATGGCTACGCGAATGGAATTCCTCGATAACATCTCACGCAGTTCGGAACCGCTCCACTTCTAAACGGCGTTCAGGTCTAAATCTGGCACGACCACTGCCGAAGAATGAGTTTTTATACCCTGGGCAATCTCGCCCAAATTACGCCCGCTTTGCTCCTCGAGCAAATCCGGGCGTAATTCACTGGTAGGCAGTGCAAGGAAATCCTGTTTCCACAGGCCCGTATCCAGCACTTTTTCATCGAATACCAGAATATCCAGATCAATCGTGCGCGGGGCGTATTTATCCTCGGTTCGCACCCGCCCCAGCTTTTCTTCAATCGGCCGTAACACCGCCCCTTTCAAGGTTGATTCATCCAGGTCAGTGGAAATCCAGGCAGTCGCGTTCATGAAACGCGGCCCCGCCGACCCGACTGCTTCGGTTTCCCAAACGGCAGACACGGCATTGACGGTCACCAATTCGCGCAATAACCGCATGGCTTCTACCAGATTGCGGCGTGGTTCAATATTCGACCCAAGACTGATATAGGCTTGATGCCGGCGGCTTTTGCCGGCAGGATGAAATCGTTCGATTTCCACCCCAACTGACTGGGCAAAGCGCACCGCCCCCGGCTTTTCTACCCGAATACGAACCCCCTCTACACCCGGCTCTTCCAGACACAAGCGCGCCAGATCGCTTGCCAGAGCCTCAACCGTGTAACGGGCAGCCCGCTCCACATAGGCGATTGTCTTTTTGGCTACCGTGCGGTAGTTGATGCAGTCTTCTATGGCATCACTTTGGCCGGCTTTTGAGATATCCCCATACAGGACAATATTGATCAAGATATCCTGTTTCTGAGATCGTTCCCGTTCACTGATACCGATGATGCCGCGCACCAGTAAATCCTTAATGAACGTCTGATCCATATAATCCTCCCTAAATGAGATGTCTACCGCCGTCTACGTGTAGAATTTCGCCGGTTGTGTAGCTTGCGCCTTCCAGCAGAAAAATCAATGCCCGACCAACTTCTTCAGCCCGCGCCCAGCGACCGGCTGGCACGTCTCTGATAGCCGATTCGGCATCTCCCCCATCCGCAGGCGGCAGGATTGCCCCCAAGGCAATTCCGTTCACGGTAATGGACGGTGCCAGTGCCACAGCCAGCGAGCGGGTCAGAGCAGCCAGTGCTGCTTTGCTGATGGTATAGGGCAAATGATCGTCAGCCGGCCGCAATGCCCGCCAGTCAAGGATATTGACGATGCAGCCTTCCTCTCCGTTTAATTGCCGGGCAAAGGCTTGACTGAGAAGAAACGGCGCCGTCAGGTTAATATTCATGTGTCTTTGCCATTCGCCTGTGGTTACCTGATCCCA
>DLXG01000185.1 GCA_003448875.1 Anaerolineaceae bacterium | reverse complement strand
GTATTATAAAAGGGAATGGTATGTTGATCAATAGGAAAATTGTAAGAAAATCTTATAATTTTTATAGAATTCTGGTGGATAAATAGTCATTATTTTTATCAATATAATAAATAATAGATTGAATAGAATAAAAAACCGAATCGGGAGGGTGTTCGAACCGATTCGGTTTTTTTTTGGGTGAAAATGAGATGCGATGGTTGTCTTTTGCTCTGGCTCAGTCCGAGGACACCCCGCCGGTGATGCTTTTGTGCGCTGTGCTGGATTTACGGGCTTTGCGCATCATTTTTTCACGTTCTTTCTGGGCACGGCGTGCCTGCCGCTGGCGTTCACGCTCTTCGCGCCGCTGGCGGGAAAAATCATCTTCTTTGGCCAGTTCTCCGCCGGTGCGCAGGGCCTCGTAGATAAAGAAGACCAGCAGCAGAGCAGCAACAAACAACACGATCGTGTTATACAGCGAAACTTCCCCTAGCGGGGTTATCCAGACCGGATTGCCCACAAAAAATACAACCGTGTTGGCGAGAATTGCCATCACACGGATTTCGGTCGGGCCGATTTTCCACAAAGAGATTTTGAACACCCCTTTGGTGACCATGATCAGGTAGACCAGAATGGAAATATTGAGATAACTGATCAGGCCGATGAGTGCAACTCGAAAATCTACATAAGGGGAAAGCCCGATGCCGATAAAGACCAGAATTTCACTGAAAGTGTCTGTGACATGGTCAATGAAAAACCCGTAACGCGGACGTTCAATTTTGCGGTAACGTGCCAGGGTGCCGTCCAGACTATCTCCAAACCAGTTCAGGATAAAGCCGAACGACGCCAGCCACAGAAAGTAATGGCTGTAAGAGGTCAGCCAGTAAGAAACAAATATTAATATGCTGGCTGCAAAACCGATGCCGGTCAATAAATCGGGGGTTACCCAGGCCGGCATTTTACGTGCCAACCAGGCAAGGGCCGGTCGTTCGAGCGGACCAAATAGAATATCATTGATGCGTTGATGGTTTTTAAGTTGTTGTTCGTCCATATGGTTTCTCCTTCCTTCCCTCACTTTTATTATAGCCCGCTCCTGTGGATATTGCGACCCCCAAGTTTTTTAAAATATTGAGGGGGGTTGTAAAAGGCCAAAATTGCAGTTCGTGGATAATTCGAGTAAAATACATCAGGAAGACCGGAAAGGATGCGATGAGCGGATTGCAATTAACGCGTGAACAACTGGAAGAACGTTTGCTGGCCTTGCATCAGGCCAGTTTGCAGCTGGTGCAGGAAATTTCGCTCGAAACGTTGCTGGAGCGGATTGCCGCAGTTGCCTGCGAGCAGGCCGGGGCGCGTTATGCCGCGGTGGGTGTCATCGGGCCGGATGGGGAGTTACAATCCTTCATTCCGGTTGGAATGAGTGAGAAAGAACTGGCACGCATGGCCCACCCGCCGCGTGGTTTGGGTCTGATCGGCGCGCTGATGCATTCACAGCAGCCCATCCGTGTGGCAGATATTGCCAGTGACCCGCGCAGTGTGGGTTTTCCGCCGCATCATCCGCGCATGACCTCTTTTCTCGGTGTTCCCATCCGCCATGCCGGGCGTCATATCGGACAAATCTACCTGACCGATAAAATTGATGCTCCCGAATTCACCGCAGATGATCAACTGCTCATCGAAATGCTGGCGGCTTATGCGGCGGTGGCAATCACCAACGCGCGTATGTATCAGGAACTGATTCAACGCGATCGCATTCTGACCCGCCGTAATGAAAACCTGGCGCTGCTTAACGAACTGGCCTCAACGCTGGCAACCTCGGCGGATATTGACCAGATTCTGGACAAAGCCCTGACCCAGGTGCTGGATTATTTACAAATTGAGGTCGGCGAAGTTTACCTGCGAATGGAAAACAGCCGCACCCTCAAACTGGTTCTGCACCGCGGGCATCAGGCAAAATCATTGTTTGCCAAAGACCAGTACCAGTTAGGGGAAGGGGTGATTGGCACGGTTGCCAAAAATAAACAGCCTCAAATTATCTCTTTGAGCAATGCTGGCACAGCCGACCTGCACCCGGATGTGCTGCTGGGTGAATTTCACCAAATCGCCTGCCTGCCGATCAACGGCCGGCAGGGGGTGTTGGGCGTTTTATGTGTGGCTTCCTGTCACCCCCGCCCGTTGGACGAGATGGAAGTGCAATTTTTGGCAACGATTGGCTCGTGGGTGGGGACTGCGATCGAAAATGTGCGCTTGAATCTGCAGGGCCGCCGGCTGGCCGTGCTGGAAGAACGCGAACGCATCGGCATGGATTTGCACGACGGCATCATCCAATCCATCTATGCAGTCGGTTTGACGCTGGAACATGCCCGTTTGCTGGTAAAGGAAGACCCGCAGGGAATGCTCCAGCGCATTGAACAGGCCATCAGCGATCTGAACAGTACCATTCGAGATATTCGTGCCTATATTCTGGATTTGCGGCCGCGCCAGCTGCGAAACGAGAACCTGATGCAGGGTATCCGGCGGTTGATTCAAGAGTTTCGGGCCAATACGCTCTTGACGGTCAACTTACAGGGTTCGGATGAAGAATTGGCCGTGCTGGGCGAAGCGCAGGCGGTTGCCCTGTTCCATATTTGTCAGGAAGCACTGGCTAATATTGCCAAACATGCCCGGGCGCGGACGGTGAACATTACCCTCTGGCTTTCGGCCGAGCGGGCGCTGATGGAGATCAGCGATGACGGGCGGGGCTTTGACCCGGAAAATATACAAATGACGATCGGACACGGCCTCTCGAACATGCACACCCGCGCCCGCAACGCCGGCGGGGATGTGGAAATTACCTCCGAGCCCGGTAACGGCACAACCATACTGGCATGGGTGCCGATTCGCAATGAGGAATGATCTGAGCAGCAGCGATAAGGCAGCCCGTGTGCGGGGCATGTTCAGCCGCATTGCGCCGCGTTACGACCTGATGAATCGTCTGATGACCGCCGGTCAGGATGTGCGCTGGCGCAAAGAAATCATCCGGCTGGCACGGCTGCAGCCGGGTGCACGGGTGTTGGATCTGGGGGCCGGCACGGGGGACATTGCCCGCGAAGCCCTGCGCCAGCAGCCGGAGTGCCTCTCGGTAGCGGCGGATTTTACACTGGAGATGATGCTGGCCGGTCAACCGCGCAACCTGCGCGGATTGGTCTGGTGCGCTGCCGATGCGCTCAATCTGCCTTATGACGAACACACCTTCGACGCGGTGGTTTCCGGCTTTCTGCTGAGGAATGTGGCCGACTTGCCGCGGGCAATTGCTGAGCAGTACCGTGTGCTCAAACCGGGCGGCCGCTGGGTGGCATTAGACACCACCCCGCCTCCGCAAAAAAGCCCGCTTACGCCGTTTATCCGCTTTCACATGCGGCGAGTCATCCCGTTTCTGGGTGAAGTGATCACCGGTGAGCGGGATGCCTATGTGTACCTGCCCACTTCCAGCGAGAACTTTCTGGGTGCGAAAGTGCTGGCACGGCTGGTTGAGGCGGCAGGTTTCCAGCAGGTAGCCTTTCGCCGCTATTTATTTGGGGTGGTAGCCATTCATCAAGCCGTCAAACCGGCCTGATTCAGCCGTATAACTCACGCCGGAAAAATTCCGGCAGCGCAAAAGCGGCCTGATGCACCTCGCGGTTGAGGTAATTCAGTCCTTGCGGATATTCGCGTTTGAGTCCTTCCTGCCACGGCACGTCGGAGAGGTACATAAAGCCGATGCCGCCGCCGGGGTAGGTGGGAATGTGGGCGTAGTAGTAGGCCGGCTGGCGGGTGAGTGTTCTGGCGAAAGAGTAAATTGCGCGAATCAGGGCCGTATCGAAGAAGGGCTGCTCGCACTGGGTGGCGATGGCTCCGCCGGGGTTGAGTGCGGCGGTCATCAGGCGGTAAAATTCCTCGCTGAAAAGCCGCTCGGCCATTCCGATTGGATCGGTTGTATCCGAGATGATGACATCAAATTTCTCGCGTCCGCCTTCGAGGAACGTAAAAGCATCCTGAATGACCAGCCGGGCGCGCGGGTCGCTCCACGGGTCGCCGAATTGAGTAAAGTACCTGCGGCTGACTTCCACCACGCGCCGGTCGAGTTCGCACACGACCGCTTCTTGAACGGACGTGTGCTTCAAAACCTGCTGGAGACTGCCGCCGTCGCCGCCACCGACGATCAATACGCGGCGGGGAGCACCCTGCGCCAGCATGGGGATGTGGGTAATCATCTCGTGGTAGCCGGCGTTATCCCGTTCGGTCAGCTGGATGATGTCATCGAGAATCAGGGTTTTTCCGAAAAACTCGGTATCCAGCACCTGCAAATGCTGATAGGGGGTTTGTTCGTCTTCCAGAATGGCTTTGACGCGCAGGGCTTTGCGGTAGTAGGGATGTAATTCCTCCGTAAACCAAACATTGCTCATGGTGGCTTGCTCCCTCAGATCAAAACCGGCTCGCGCACTTCGGCGGCACGGTCGAGGTGGTAAACGGAGCAGTGTTTGGCACCGAATAATTCCTGTAAACGTCCTACCAGAGGGGAAATATCCAGGCTCAGGTTGCAAGTGAACAGGTCAATCGCACAGTACCCGTATTCCGGCCAGGCATGCAGACTGGCGTGGGACTCGGCCAGTAACAGAAAACAGGTAAACCCGTGAGGATTGAACTTGTAAAATCCTTTATTCACGATGGTCAGGCCGCTTTCATCCACGGCGCGGGTGAATAACTCACTGGCGCGTTCAGCGTCCAACAACAGCTCCCGGTCACAATCCGAGAGATCGCAAATAAAATGCTCTCCAAGTTTAAGGGTGTTCACTTGAACCGTCACCTCCTGAAAATAGTATGATTTTGAGGGCTACATTTTCGGATAAAACCCCCCATTTGTCAATCCTTTGGGGTAAATTCG
>DLXG01000232.1 GCA_003448875.1 Anaerolineaceae bacterium | reverse complement strand
AATCGATCTCCATTCTGTTGCTAACAGGGCAAAGACCATGCCATCCTGAAAGCGGCCTTTCAGGAAGTCGTGGTCGCGCAGGACGCCTTCCATCTGGAAGCCCAGACCGTAGAGCAGGTTTTGCGAGCGGGTATCGCGCGGGTCAACCAGCGCTTCAATGCGGTGCAGGTTGAGCCGTTCAAAGCCAAATTGCAGAACGGCTTGCAGGGCTTCGCGCATGTAGCCCTGCCCCCACCAGCGCGGGCTGAGGTCGTAACTCACCTCGGCGCGCCTTCGCGTCTGATCCCAGTGATGAAATCCGACCGTGCCGATTAGATCACCGCTTTCGCGGTCGAACACGCCCCAGCGCAAGCCCTGCCTGGTCCGCTGCAGGGCATCCAGTCCTTCTATCCAGCGGCGGGCCTCCGCTTCCTCTTTCATCAGGGGAATGTCGGTAAATTCGGTCACTTGCGGTTGGGCATAGAGTGCCAGCAGTCCGGGCGCATCTTCCGGCTGCAAACGGCGCAAGATCAATCGTTCGGTTTCCAGCAAGAGGTTGTCTTCCGTCAATGGTTGATTTTCCATAAACTCTGATTATACTGCCATGCCATTAAAAATTATTGAAAAAGCGAGGGTATCCGTAAAAACTCACAAACTTCACGTACTGTAAAGGAACAAAATACAAAATCCTCTGCGCCCATGCGTTAAGAGTAACCTCATCGGTTGAATGGCTGGGAAGATAAAAACTTAACCCAAAGCCGCCAAGTCGCAAAGAAAGGTGTCAAATCCTTTGTTCCTCCGCTACTGGGTAATAAAAATTACCTTTTCCAGATGGATAGCGAAGAAGAAATTTCACTCCGAGAGACCTAATCGCTAACGAAGAATGTCGAAACCATTTGCGTCTTAGCATCCTGGCGTTTAGTTAGTTTTTTGGATGCTTTTCTAAAATCCTGAAGAGATTGAGTAAATTTGCTAACAAGTTATCAAATTATGTGTGTATTCTGGTATTTTAGATTAATCTTAATAAGAAAAGGGTAAAAAAGAACATGGATGAAAATGCAATCAGTCAAATCATTGTAGACTCGGCTATTGAAGTTCATCGCGTACTGGGCGGTCCGGGATTAATTGAGTCAGTTTATCGAGACGCGTTGGAAATAGAGCTGAAAAATCGCGGTTTGTTTGTAGAACGAGAAAAACTCGTTCCAATCCAGTATAAAGGACATGAAATCCATTCACCACTTCGTTTGGATTTATTGGTAAATGAACTGGTCATAGTGGAATGTAAAGCAGCCATTACATATAATCATATTTTTGAATGTCAGGTCTTAACTTATTTACGCCTGACGGGCTTAAGGCTTGGTTTAGTAATAAACTTTGGCCAAAGATTGGTCAAACACGGAATTCATCGAGTAGTCAATGGACTTGAAACAACTATAAAACAAAACTGAATCTTCCCCGGTTATCGTAGATCAAATTTCTTTGTATCCTGGCGTTTGAACATTTGTTCCCGTTCAATGGTTGAGAAGAAAAAAAACTTAACCTTAAAAACGCTAAGCCGCGAAGAAGTAAATGAAATCCTTTGCGTCTCTGCGCCTTTGCGTTTAGAGCAACCTCATCCATTCGATAGTTGGGAATACAAAAGAATTTAACCCCAAGCCGCCGGGATAAAAAGAATGAAACTGCCTGCCCCGAAAAAATTTTTACGGATAGGGGTTATAGAAGGTCGGGGTGGGCTGGACGGGATAGGGGTAGCCCTCGCCGCTGGTTGGCTGGGGCTGAGGCGGCGGGTAGCCGGGCGGCTGCGTTTCACCCGGCTGGGGGGTTGCTCCGGGCGGTAAGGTGGGCTGACGCACCGGCGTAACACCCGGCGGCAGGGTAACCACCGTGGCCTGCGGGGGCGGCTGGCCGGGATAGACCCACGAAGTCGGGGTCGGCTGAACACCGCTCAATTTACCGCTGATGTCGTTGACATACTTGATCGCCCCCTGACAGGCCGGCTCTAACTGAGCCGAAACGTTCTGCCACGTCAGCGGCTGGCCCAGACTGAGCGCTTTACGCACCGCTGTCGAAAGGCAGCCCGGGCCGGCGTTGTAATTGACCAGTGTAAAACGCCACAGATCCTCATACGTGGCAACCGAGCCGGCGGTCTTACCGGTCAGGTTGTTCAACACCCGCCCAACCTGCTCACAATTGCCGATCATGCCCTCGGCAAACACGCGGATACTGAAATGCGCCTGTGAAAGATCAATGCCGGCCGGGCAGTCGGCGCAGGCAGCGTTGACTTTGCCGACCAGCGCACCGCGCAGCAAGGCCCGTTCTTCTTCCTTAATATTTACAAAACCAAGATTGCAGCGACTCTGGTGCAGCACCAGCGGACAAAACTGCTCGAAGAAACCGGGGTTCCACAGCAGAATGGTATCGGCGCCTTTTTCGGTCAGCTGGCCCAGTCCGGCCTCTTTGTAATTCTGGTAAATGCCCGGCCAGAACTGGCTCTCGCGGCTGAAGATGTTTTTCAGCAATTGAGCCGGCACACCGGTATCCTGCGCCACATTCCAGATTTCCTCATCGAAGCGGTTTTGCCAGGCCACCACCTGATCGTAAGCCGCGCGCACACCGCACTCACTGGCCGTCAGGGGAGTAGAAAGTCCGCCGTCGCGGCATTCGCTGGCATCCACCTCGCCATTGGCAATCAGCATACCGGCCAGATAGTAGAGGCTGACCGCCGAATACAGTTCCTGCGGGTCTTGCGGAGTGGTCAGCCACGGGGCTGGCCCGCCCACCGGCGGAAATGAGCCCCAGATGTCGGAACAGGAAGCCAGCGCGCCGCCGCGCCACTGACTGCTCAGCACATCCACGTAATAGAGCGGCTGATCAGTGGAATTGCCGTCCGGGGACATAAAATCGCCCTGCGGGATGACCCGCACCAGCGCGCTGAATTTGGGGCTGGCATCCCCAAAACTGGAATCGGCCCAAAACTCCACCGTCACCCCGCCCTGACCGGTCGGCTGCAAGGGGATGGCACAGGCATCGCCGTTGCAGACGAAGGGGTTGCCGTTGAGCGTCCCCTGAATGCTGATGATGGTTTCGTTGGGCAGGGGTTCTTCACCGGTCAGCAGCAGATTGGGCAGGCTCTCGCAGCGGTTGCCGGGCGGCTGCGGGGTGCAGCCGGTTACGCTCACCCATACCGATGGGAGCGGCAGTTCCACCTTTACTTCCTTGGTAGCCGGATAACTGGTGAAGTGATACAGGTACAGGCCGGGGCAGGATTGCAGGGTTTGCTCCGGTGAAGAGAGCGCACACGGTTTGGTGGCCAGCCATTCATTGTAAAGGGTTGCCCCGCACCACACCCGAATTTCATCGGCAATCGGCAGGCCCTCATGTTCCACCAGAAAACGGCAAGTGATTTCGTTGTCTTTCCAGCGCACCAGCCACCACTCGTGGCGCTCAAAGTTGATGGTCAGGGTCGTCAGGCGTTTAGGGGCTTCGGGCGTGCCTGGCTCGGCAAGCACTGGCGCAGGGGCAGGCAGTGCGGCTGTAAACAGCCCACCGGCAAGCAACAGGATCATTCCCAGCAGTGCCAGCCGTTTCATCTTCAATTCTCACCGCTTTCCCTGCACAGAGCGTGCCAGACCGCCGGCCGGAAGAATCCGTCCTGACTTAGTTTATC
>DLXG01000324.1 GCA_003448875.1 Anaerolineaceae bacterium | reverse complement strand
CGCATACCAGAAACCGGAAAATTAAGCACAGCCCGTTGGGTTTGAGCGCCATACAGCGCGTTGGCCGGTACCATGACCTCGCCCAGCGAGTCCCGTTCAATACGCACATTTTCATCAGTCATTGACTTAATTTACCTCCTTTGGCGGATTTCATTCAAAAAGAACAGGGTTGTTACCCGGTGGCAATGATGACTCACCGCTACCCCGGTCAGCAACTGAGATTTTGCACCGGGATATGTTCGATTTTCCACCGATAACAACCCTGTCAGGGTCTTGGGAAATGCTTAGCCGGCTGCGCTGTAACCGGGGCCTTCCTTGAAGTATTCGTAATTTTTTGCAATATCGGGGGTCAAATCAACAACTTCACCGGCCTTGAGGGTACGGGTGGCTTCCAGATGAACCGGCTCACCGTCATGGTTGACACCGTCATAGACCTCGGTAAATCCGGGAGTGCCAACCGGCATGGATTGCCGTTCACCGCCGCGCGCAACGTAAGCCGAAGGCACCTCATCTTCCGGAAAGATCGCCGCATAGGGGCATTCGGGTACGCAAGCGCCACAGTCAATGCAGGTATCCGGGTCAATGTAGAACCAGGGGTATTTTTCCTGCGGTTTGCCGGGCACGATGCATTCTACCGGACAGACAGTCACACATCCGCCGTCGCGCAGACACAGGCTTGTAATAATGTGGGTCATCGCATCCTCCGTTTGGTTGAATTTGGTTGAATGAAATTTTGAGGGAAAATTTCGCCTTTGGAATAAACCGGCTCAATGCAAAAGAAATTGACATTCTTAAGAACCCAGACACCTCCCCACCGCTATTTTTGGTTTTTTGACCAGTTTTGTGGTATTGGGATAAAGTTATTCTAGCCAGCCGATACCTCTTTGTCAAGCATTCCTCTGGGATATAATAGGGTGATTATGGCCTCAACCCAGAAATCATACCCTCTGGCAGGATTGATATTGACGCTGGGAATTCTGGCAGTTTCTACAGCGGCCATTTTTATCCGATTTGCCCAACAGGAAGCCCCTTCACTGGTTATTGCCGCCTACCGATTGGGTCTGGCGAGCTTGATACTACTGCCATTTTCCTTTCAACACGCCAGGCGCGAGGTGACTGGCTTATCCGGCAGCGATAGGCTGCGGGCGCTGCTGGCCGGTGTGTTTCTGGCGGTTCATTTTGCGGCCTGGATTATTTCGTTGGAATTAACCTCGGTGGCCAGTTCAGTCGTGCTGGTAACCACAACGCCTCTTTGGGTGGCCATTTTCTCACCGTTATTTCTGAAAGAACGCATGAGAAAAGAAGTGTGGTGGGGTTTGGGTCTGGCATTCAGCGGTGGGGTAGTGGTGGCTGCCAGTCAGGCTTGTGTTTGGGAAAATAATCAAGTAACTTGCACATCTCTAAGCGCATTCTTTCAGGGAAAGGCGTTAATTGGAAATCTGCTCGCACTGATGGGGGCATGGATGGCGGCGGGTTACCTGCTGGTTGGACGGAAAGTTCGTCCATTGATCTCGCTGCGTTCCTACACCTTACTGGTATATTCAACTGCCGCGGTGGTTTTGATCGGACTGGCTGCATTGAATGGGTATTCTTTTACTGGCTATACCTTGCCGGTTTTTGGCTGGTTCCTGCTGCTGGCCATTATCCCACAGGTGATTGGGCATTCATCTTTTAATTGGGCGTTGCGCTACTTACCGGCAACTTTTGTTTCACTGGCCTTGCTGGGTGAACCGGTGGGAGCAACAATCCTGGCGATGATATTCTTGAGAGAGGTGCCCATGATTAATGAAATAATTGGCGGGGGAATGATTTTAGCCGGTATCTACCTCGCTTCCCTCGCCAATCGAGAGTAATATCCTGAGTTTCTTTTATAAAGGATAATTCGGCGGAATTTCGGTTTGAACGGTTCGTTCAATATCGGTGCGGGCGTACAGGTAATTGACTTCTTTGAGCCGTTTTAGAATGGTCGGGCTAAAAGCGTCCGGATGCAGCCTCCAGCACCAGTTGCCGCTGGCTCTTCCCGGCAGGTTCATGCGGGCTTCATTTCCGAGACTCAGCACATCCTGCATAGGCGCCAGGGCAAATACCGCCACCGAAGACCACACGGCTCGAATCATATCCCAGGAAATATCCTCCCCAGAACGGGCAAGGTAACGCCGGATAAAATCTCTTTCCTTCTCTGGAGCACTCAGGTACCAACCCAGCGCGGTATCATTATCATGGGTACCTGTATAGGCCACACAATTGGTTTCATAATTATGCGGTAGGAAAGGATCAAGCGGATCTGTGGTGAAAGCAAATTGAAAGACTTTCATGCCGGGCAAATTGAACGAATCGCGTAGTTCAACCACATCCGGTGTAATTACCCCCAGATCTTCAGCAATAATGGGCAAATCGCCTAATGCTTCGCGAATGGCATTGAACAATTCTTTGCCCGGCCCTTTAACCCAGCGGCCAACCTCAGCAGTGGGCATACCGAAAGGAACTTCCCAGTATCCGGCGAAACCGCGGAAATGATCCAACCGTACAATATCTACCAGTCTCAGGGTGGCCTGCATCCGGCGAATCCACCAGCGGAAGTGTTGCTGGCGGTGTACATCCCACTTATAAAGGGGGTTGCCCCATAATTGACCGGTGGGTGAGAAGTAATCCGGTGGGACACCGGCCACCACAGTCGGTTTGCCTTCTTCATCTAGATAAAACAGCTCCGGGTTTGACCAGGCATCTGCGCTATCGTAAGCCACAAAAATGGGAATATCCCCAATAATTTGAATGTTCTTTTGATTGGCGTATGCTTTCAAATCAAGCCATTGACGGAAGAACAAGAACTGACGGAAGGCGTGACGCTGGATACGGTCTGTTTCCGTTTCCTTAAATTTTTCAATGGCAGCCGGTTGACGCGTACGCAGTTCTTTTGGCCAATGATCCCACGATACGCCTCCATTGGCTTCTTTGATGGCCATGAAAAGAGCAAAATCATCCAGCCAATCTGCCTCATTTTTGATGAATTGTTGATACTCTTCGAGGAGTTTGGGATTGTTCAGACGTTTGAAGTTTTCGTAAGCGCGATCCAGAATTTTTAATTTCCAATTGATGGCTTCGCCATAATCAATCCGAATCGGATTAAATTCCGGACGATCGGTAAGATCGCTTCGTCGTAACAGACCGTCTTCTAACAGCAGAGCAGGACTTACCAGATATGGATTGCCGGCAAAGGCAGAAAAACACTGGTAGGGTGAATCACCGTAGCCGGTAGGGCCAAGCGGCAGTACCTGCCATAACTTGCAGCCCGATTCGGCTAAGAAGTTGATCCAGCGGTATGCCTCAGGGCCAAGGTCACCAATGCCATCCGGCCCCGGCAGACTGGTGGGATGAAGGATGATTCCCGCAGCGCGTTTAAATTTCATTGGGCAATCTCCGTGTCTGAATATATTCGCCGGGCTTAACCTCGCTGCCCGGATAGTCCGATGATACCACATCCGTCCCAACCGTACCACCGGCGTGGATGATTGTACCATCCGGCACAATACTGTTACGTCCAATCATGGCAAATTCCAGATGATCGTCCAGTATTTCCCCAATCTGGCAGTTTTTGCCAACCTGAATGCGCTTATCTAAAATCGAACGCAAAATTCGGCTGTTTTGATCTAAGTATGTATCGGTGAGAATGATCGAATCTTCAATATGGCAGCCGGAACGGACGATGACACCGGGGGAGAGGACTGACCGAATGACACTGGCTCCTTCTTCAATAAGACAACCGTGGCAGATCAGGCTGTCTTCTACGGTTGAACCTTTTTGGAGCAAAGCCGGCGGCCTTTCCTCAGTGCGGGTGTGGATAATCCAATCCGGCCGGTAGAGGTCGAAAGCGGGAGGATCGCACAACAGATCCATGTGAGCCTGCCAGTAGGATTGAACGGTTCCGACATCCATCCAATAGCCTTCATAGCGGTAAGCAAATACCCGCCGGCCTGTTTCCACCAGACGGGGGAGAATATTTTTACCGAAATCATGCTGTGAATCTTGCATCAAGTGGTCTTCCCACAAGGCTTCGTTGAGAGTATCCAGATTGAACAAATAAATACCCATGTTCGCCAGGGTAGATGGGGGATTTTCTGGTTTTTCAACGAAAGATGTGATGCGGTTATTTTCGTCTGTGCCGACAATACCAAAGCGCGGAGCCTCTTCGATGGGCACATTAATTACCGATACCGTGACTTCGGCCTGATTTTGTTGGTGGAATTGAATCATCGGGTTGTAATCCATCGTGTAAATGTGATCGCCAGAGAGAATCAATATGGTATCAATGTTACCGCGCTTGATGAAGGTAAAGTTTTGTTGAACCGCATCGGCTGTGCCGACAAACCAGTTCGAACCGCGCGCCCGATAGGGGGTAAGAATGCGTACACCGCCCGTAAAATCGCGGTTTAAGTCCCAAGGGCCTCCCGCACCGATATGTTCGATCAAAGAATGCGGACGATATTGAGCAACCAGCATGACATCAAAAATGCGTGAATTGACACAATTCGAGAGAGGAAAATCAATGATTCGGTATTTGCCAGCAAACGGCACTGCCGGTTTGGTGCGTTTGGCGGTTAAGACACTCAGGCGGGTGCCCTCACCACCAGCGAGTATCAGACTTCGGATTTTCATTTGGTCTGCTCCGCTAGTTCAAGATAGATTTTGGCATACTCGATTGCTGATTTTTCCCAGGAAAAGTCCTGAGTCATTCCGTTTTGTTGAATTTTACGCCATACCTCTGTGTTGGGATAAAGCCGCAGGGCGCGCTCCAGAGCAGCGATAAACGCCTGCGGAGACGCTTCCTCGAACAAGAAGCCGGTCGATAAAGCTGGATCTTCTTCGTCTTGAATGGTGTCTTTGAGCCCACCCGTGGCACGAGCCAAAGGTACGCAGCCATACCGCATGGCAATCATTTGAGCCAGTCCGCAGGGCTCATAACGCGAGGGCATGAGGAGAATATCACCAGAGGCATACATGCGGCGGGCAAAACCGGCGTCAAAGCGAATAATGGCGCGCACCCGGTCAGAAAATTCTGCTTCCAAACTACGGCAGTCGCTTTCCAGCAAGGGATCGCCGGTGCCCAGCAGAACGAGTTGCCAGTTCTGGTCAGCCATCTGACGTAAGCCGCTAATGGCTATATCAATCCCTTTTTGTTGATCCAAGCGGCTGATGATGATTAGTAGAGGTGTGTCGGCTTCGACAGGGAGGTTCAAGTCTTCTTGCAAAGTTTTTTTGTTCAGCGAGCGCCGCTCCAACGTGTCCAGTGAGTATCGTTCAATGAGGGCAGGGTCGGTTTGCGGGTTCCAGGCTTCCTGATCGAGGCCGTTCAAAATTCCAACAATCGAAGACCGGCGGGTTTTCAAAAAATCTTGTAAACCGCAGCCGAATTCAGGGGTTAGGATTTCTCTGGCATAACCCGGCGAAACGGCAATGATCCGGTCTGCTGCCAGCAATCCCAGTGGGAGCGGGAATAAAGTTGCCCACTTGGGCAGACGTTTATCCTTGGCGCGAGGAATGCCATACTTTATCAAGGCTTCCTCAGCATCTTTCCCCATGAAAGGCAGGTTATGCACACTGAGAATCTTGCGAATGTGTTGATATTCGGGGTGGTTTTTTTGACGGATTTGCAGTGCATATAAACTGGCAGCGGTGTGCCAGTCGTTGGCGTGGAGAATGTCTGGCTGCCAATCGAGATGTTTCATCATTTCTAAGACTGCCAGAGAAAAGAAAACATATTTCTCCCCATCCAGGGCGGCA
>DLXG01000304.1 GCA_003448875.1 Anaerolineaceae bacterium | reverse complement strand
GTGGTGGAGGTTAACCGTGCCACCATTGAGGAATTGGCCTCAGTACCGGGGATTGGACCGGCACTGGCCGAAAGAATTGTGGCTGCACGGCCATTTAACTCAGTGGATGAGCTGACGCGGGTGAGCGGAATTGGCCCAACCTCGCTTGAAAGGCTTAAACCCTACTTAACAGTAGAAACTTCCCCTGCGGCTGGGCAGGTGGAAGAAGCCGCCCTTTCTCCAGCGGAGCCGGAACCTGCTCTTACCGCCGCAGACGAGCCAGAAGAAATTGAGCCGATACCGGCAGAAAGCCATGTGCCCGAACCCCCCAAAGCGGAAGTGGAAACCTCCCCTGCGGAAAGCGAAACCGTTCAGGCAGGCCAATCTGCTGTTTCTGAACCTGTTTCGCCGGTCGAAACAGCGCCCGCCCCAACCCCTTCATCAGCGGCACAGCCCGTCAAAAGCGGTGAAAAGTGGGCCCGCCGCGAGGATTTGATCTGGACAGGGGTGGGAGTGGCAATCCTCACCTTGATTCTCTCCCTCATTTTCACGCTGGGCACCCTGGCGCTGATCAACCAAACCCTCACCTACGCACCCGCCGCAGAGGTTCAGGCCCTATCTGCGCGGCTGGATGCGCTCAATAACCGCATCCGTCTGCTGGAAGGCGATGTGGACAACCTGCGCAGCCGGGTTCAGACCATCGAGGCACTCGGCGGGCGGGTAACCAGCCTCGAACGAGGCCAGCAGTCGCTCAGTGAGGAGTTGAAAACCGCCCAGACTGAACTGGACGAATTACAGCAGCAATCCGCTGCTTTCCAAGCCCAGATCGAGGAATTGCAAAAGCGCAGCAATGTGTTCCAGAACTTTCTGGACGGCCTGCGCCGCTTGCTGAGCGTGGGCGAAACCCCGTAGAGAGGAAAACGCCATGAGCAACTCACAACCTCCACTTTCTACCGGTGAACGCTTTGCCATTGCAGTGGGTGCGTTCTTCCGCGCCGTGCTGCGGTTGATCATCGTTGTCCTCGCGGGCGTTATCCTCGCCGGGCTGGTTTATATGGGCTTTGTGTTGATTTATCAGCAGGCCATTCTGCCGGCCCGCGAGAATGCA
Organism: Anaerolineaceae bacterium; assembly: GCA_003448875.1. Classification (GTDB taxonomy): domain Bacteria; phylum Chloroflexota; class Anaerolineae; order Anaerolineales; family Anaerolineaceae; genus Bellilinea. Next base: position 3,301 of record DLXG01000304.1, on the reverse strand, counting down.
GCCCGCCTCAGCCTGCTGGAAACACAGCAGGCCGGCCAAAATGAGCAGTTCAGCCAGCGGTTGGAAAAAATTCAGCAGCAAATCACCGAATTGGGCAATCAAATGCTGGTCATACAGGATGATCAGGCCGCCCTGAAGCGGGAAATGGAATTTGTGCAATCCACCCAGCAGGCCTACCCTCTTCAACTCAAGCGGCTGGATGATTTAGAAAAAAAGGTGAATGAAATCCAAAAACTCAGCCAGCAGGCCCTTCAACTGGCGGAGGAAAACCAGCAAACCCTCCAGAGCGGAGAATTGTTAAAGACGGTGGAATACCAGTTGACCGTTCTGAAATCTGCCCTGTTAATTCAACGCGCACGCGTCTATCTCAGTCAGGCCAATTTTGGGCTGGCACGCGAAGAAATCCGCGCCGCCCGCCAGTTGCTGGTTGAATTGGAGCAAATTGCCGCCGAAGAACAGAAAGCAGAACTGACCGCCTGGATTGGACGGCTTGACTCGGCTCTCGTCAACCTGCCCGAACGACCGGTAATGGCTGCCAACGATTTACAGGCCGCCGAAAATCTGATTCTGCTGCCTCCCGTTGCAGAAGAGACTCCCCTCGCCCCGCTGACGGTTGAGGAAACGTCTCCCACTACCCAAACGGCACCTTTGACCCCCACTCCATCCGCAGCCGGCACACTATCCCCAACACCTTCACCTGCCGGTACGCTCACCCCCACACCTTCCCCAACACCGTAAGAAAACGGAGTCACTATTTTATGGAAAACGAAAAAGAAACCATCCCTGATGTAACCCCGGCTAATGAAGAAGAAGGCACTTCCCAGAGTAGCGAAGCCGCGCCCGAAGAAAGCCTGCCGCATTCGGAAACTGCCACATTGGAACAACATGTATCTCCCTCTGAGCGGAAACCGACGCCGGCGTGGCTGCGGAAAAGCCTGCCATGGGCAGCTGTCATTCTGGTCTCGCTGCTGATTGGTTTTGGGCTGGCTTATTTCCTTCTATACTTGCCCGCAGAACAGGCACGTTTTGAAGCCGACCGGCAGGTTTCCCTTCAAGCCGGCCAGATTGAGGAATTAGAGGCAAACCTGAACGAAACCCGCCAGCAGCTTCAGCAAACCCAAACCGAACTTGAACAAACATCGCAGGAATTGAAAGCAGTCCAGTACAGGGCTGCCCTGACCGCCCTGCAAAACAATGTTTCTTACGCCCGGCTGGCACTGGTAACCAAAGACCTGCTTACCGCCCGGCAGGAATTGAGTTCGGCCAGCAGCAATCTCAGGAAACTGATTCCCATGTTGGGGGATAAAGAGATTGAAACCGCTCTAACCGAACGGCTGGCATTCATCCGCACCAACATGGTCAGCGACCCCGAAAAAAGTCTGGAAGAATTGAGAATACTGGCAGAAAACCTCTCTCGTCTGGAGAAGCCATAACCTGACTCCCGAAAAGCAAACAGGCTCCCCGCCATCCAAGCGACGGGGAGCCTGCTTTTTATCCAGACATCAGTTCATCGCCGGCTCAATAGCGCAGAAACGCTCCAATCTGGCCGGCTTTGATCAACTGGTCGCTGGCGTGAATGACCTCAACATCACCGCCGGCACGCATGGTGCGGCTGATGGCAAAATCCACCGCGTCCGGAATCTCGCGCACTTCTCCGGCGCAAACCGGGCAGGTGCTGATAATTTTGGCAGTCAGATAGCCGCAATTGGTGCAGCGGTAAGCCGATTGCTGGAAGCCCTGCGCCACAACCAGCGTGCTGACGCGGTCACCGCTGACCGCTTCCAGCGTCGCCTCCAGACCGGTAACTGCCCCGCTGTTCTTGGCAGCGCGCGTGATCAGATCTTCAATTAACAGTTCTTCACGCCGTTGTTCGGCTTTTTGCCCGATTTCCATGGCCTTGGCCAGCACTTCGGCGTGACCGGCGTTCATATTCATTGGAAAATGACCCACAACCAGACTCTGCCAGGCTTTGGGCAGCAAACTGCGGAATTGCGCCACATTCTCATCCGAACCGCCTAGCAAAATCCGCCGAACGCGATTGGCTTCAAAGAACTGGACGGCAAACTCGACGGCTTCTTTCAGGTTGCGCTCCACCACTTCTTCCATGTGGCGGGTACGTCCGGCCACGCCTCCCCGCGCGCCGGGCAGCGAAGAAGCGCCGCCGCGTTTGACGCGCTTGACCGCCTCTCCCACCACGCCTTCCTGCTCCCGCAATTCGCCGAGATGGAAGAAGAACAACCGCGCGCCCTGCTTGTCCACCAGCACCACCCCGTAGCCACCGTAACTATCCAACAGGTCGGCCAGCACGCGCACGCTGGGGCGGTCGCTGACGTGCACAACATCCGGCACCGGTATGGCTAATGGATAAACCCGGAAGAACTTCTGGGGAGCGCAGGAGAAGAGCACCACACCTCTGCCGCTCCAGTCGTATTCCCACTGAAAATAATTTTCAATGGCTGCAACATCATCCGGCAAATTGACCCCCTTCAACAAATTGCGCAATCGCAGCCGGTACGCATCCGAATTGCCAGCCGATGGATCAGTGTTGAGATAGACACTCAAAACGGGATCCGGCGATACGAATTGCAGCAATTCCCGCAGCTCACGTTCAGCCAACATGGCAACCTCCTTTTTAGTTGTGGGATTGATTATTCAATTAGCCTGCTTCCGGTTTGCTTTATGGACGTTTTCCGAGTGTTAGATTCACCTCCCTTTCCTGCCCGTCACGCACGATGGTCAAAGTGACCGTGTCGCCGGGTTTTTTGTTCTTAATCAGGTAACTGAGCAAATCGTCAAAGGTCAACACCGGTTGGCCGTCAATACCAACGATCAAATCGCCGCCGGCCGGCAGGCCGGTGAAACTGGTTTGCCGGCTGCCACCCCGTAAACCAGCCCGGTCAGCCGGGCTGCCGGGGGTTACAGCCGTAATGTAGGCACCCGTCTGGCGCGGCAGACCCAGTTCTTCAATCATTCGCAGGGTCAGGTTACTGCGGCTGGTGATGCCCAGATACGGATAATCATACTTGCCGTTGGCAATCAACTCCGATACAACCCGCCGAACGATATTGCTTGAGATGGAAAAACCGATTCCGCTGTTGACCGGGTCGCCTGTGATGGTTGTGCCGGTGGTGCGGATGGCACGGTTGACGCCGATCACTTCACCGTTCAGGTTGAGCAGCGGCCCGCCGGAGTTACCGGGGTTGATGGCAGCATCGGTCTGGATTATATCGCCGGCGGTGAAGAACGAGCCGCTCTCCGCCTGCCGCAGCGATTCGAGCGTGCGTCCTTTGGCAGAAACAAT
>DLXG01000036.1 GCA_003448875.1 Anaerolineaceae bacterium | reverse complement strand
CTGGCGGCCCTGATCGCCAACAGCGCGCGCATCACCGATGAGGTTCAAATGGATTTGTTCCAGGAACTGGAAGGTGAGGCCCATCGGCAGAAGTTGATCCGCTCCAAAATGCGCCAGACCCTGGCCCTGGTCAAGGGAACGATCCGATTGTTGCAGGGTGTCGCGGTCGCGGCGACCGTCTTCGTACTGATGGCCCCCGACTGGCGCGCATTCTTCCTGCAGGACATTCCTCATCGCACGCTGCTGACCGGCCTGCTTTCCTGCGCAGTTCTGGCCAGCCTATATTTCGAGTTTGAAGTCCACCAGTTGGGCAGCGGGGAGGCATTCTAAACATGGATACCTACCCCCTGATGGTCGGCTTCTCATTGGCAATCGGCGTGGGCTTGATCGTCAACGCCACATTGTCTTCATTTTATGAGTTAGGAAGGAGGTGGTTACGATTATTGGGCCGCCGGCGCTATCACCTGCATGCGCTGGGCATTAACGGCCAAAACCAGGGGCATACCAGTGAAGATGAGATTCTTGGCTTGACCCGGATCCCCTGGACGAACCTGTATGCAGGAGCAGCCATCCTTGGATTGGCCTTGTTCTTCTGGATTGGGCAGGCCGTTCCATCCATCCGTCTGGGTTTTCTCACCGCCCCGGCCCTGGTTTGGCTTTTCAAAGGCTATCTCATCCGGCAGCGCAGGCGTTTCCTGTTGGGACAGCTGCGCCAGTTGCTGATCGATGTCAGGCTGCACATGAGCCTGCGCGGTTCGCTCCTGCTTGGCCTGGAGAGCATTGCCAGTACGACGGGCGAAAACCAACTGGTCTACCGGCTTTTACGGTTGCGCATGTCCGGTGGGCAGGTGAAGAGTGGTCTAGAGATTTTCCAGCAGATGGCAAAAGATCTCAAATCGGCGCACCTGACCCGCATCACGCAGCGCATCCAGGCCGCCCAGCAATCCGGCGGTTTACTGGGTGTAGATCAGGCAGTCGCAAAATCCATCGAAGAGTTGACCGACGATATCAACGGGCAGACCGAAGAGCAAATGCAGCGCCTGCCGCTGCGCATCACGCTCCTGGCCATGCCCTTCCTGCTCGGTCCCATCGTCATCCTGTTTTTCTACCCGCTCGTCGACCGCATTCTCAAAACCCTCTCGGGGACGGCAATCGGCGGCGGATTCTAATCTTGAAGGAGAGCATCTATGTTGTTTGATCGGAAAGCTTCCGAAATTCCGCAGTTCGTGGTCGTTCTGGCGATCGCTATCGTTCTTGGTGCTGCCGCCGTCTGGGGTATTCTCAGCAACATCGGTTCCCAGGGAAATGGCGTCGCCACCTGGATCGACAGTATCGCCGTGCCGGCCGCGCACCCGTAATCCGACTTAAGTGAAACACATCCTGCGGCTGGCATTACCGGCCGCAGGATGTGTGGTAAGGAGTGTTTATGTTACACGATCGAAATGGACAGAGTGTCGTGGAATACATCGTGATCCTGGCGATATTCATCAGCCTGGTGGGTGGCGCGTTGTGGCAAATCTTTACGACCTTGCAAACCAAGTTCAATGATGTCAACGTCGAAATTGGATCGTAAACATGCCCAGCAAGGACAGGCTTCGGTGGAAGCTTTGCTGGTCTTGATGATCCTCGCCCTGGTGATCTTTGGCGGCATTGAGCTGAGCCAGGGGATCGCGGTCCGCCAGGCCCTAGACAGCGGGTCCGGTGCGGCTTCCAGGGCGTTATCACTGGATCCATCCCGCTGGACGTTCGCGGAGACCCTTGTACAGCAGACTGTGGACCAGAATGTGATGGGCGGCAATGCGCCGATCACCCTGCAGGTTTACGACTCTGCCAACTCTCTGCGCAGCGCTGCGTGGCTCTCGGGTAGCCCATTCGGGACCGCCTTTGTGGTCGAGGCCAGTGCTCCATTTCAGACAGACATTCCCTTTCTGCCAGATTCGGCCATCACCATTCGTGTCCGCCATTGGGGCATTGTCGAGCGTTATCCATGATCTCTGAGCGAAAAGGCCAAACGGCCCTATGGGGATTTCTAACCATGCTGGCGTTGATCGCGATCGCCTCCGGCCTGGTGGATATCTATCGGCTGTACGCTGCCCGTATTTGGGCCTATTCGGCAGCCCAGGAAGCGGCTTTAGCCGGGGCATCCCGCGGACGGGATTGGAGCGCCCTTATGACCGGCTTTGAAATGAGGTTGGACAGCGCAACCGCGAAAGCTGAGGCAGAAAGGGTGTTGATCGCAGAAATGGCTTCACGCGGAATAAGCGGCTACACCATGGATGTACGTGTTCTACCGGATGCGGGCGGCGGTAGTATCCCGGGCTTTCCACTACGGCCCGTACGTCTGGGTGAGAGCCTTGGTGAGTGGAGCAGCAATGAACCGGCGGTTGGGGTGTATCTGGAAGTTCCGGTGGATTGGTTGATGTTAGATATGTTGAATGTCCAGGAAAAAACCGTGCGCGTGTTTGCCTCTGCGGGAGTGGCTCAATGAGATTTACTTTGAAAATTGGATCATCGAAGAATACCAGTTGGCTGAAAGCCGCTGCTTTTATGGTTGTTCTTTCCGTGCTACTGGCTGGCTACCGGCTGGCCTACGCCAACATCTCCCCTGAGTATCTGCGGAATGGGCGAACGTATGATCAGGAAAGCACCTACATCCAGTGGAATGGATCGGTATCTTACATAAACCTGTTTCACCGGGATAGCACTTCGCTCCCGCCTAGCGAAGGGGGAGCATTCTGTGGCAGCGGTTGCACCGAACAAGTCACGCGCATTCAAAGCGGCAGTTCGATTTCCGGCAACTTCACATATCTCCGGACCTTCAATGTACAGGCTGCCTACAGCGGCGATTCCAATGTCGGAACGGTGACTGTTCGGGCTTGCGGGCAGGTCATCTTTACCGATGACCTCTACCTGGCAAACCAGAGCGTTCCCGGGTTCAATAACCTGCCGAACCCGGCCTGGAACGTGCCAACCGCGAGCGATTGTACCTGGTCGATCTCCGCCAGCGGTGGATATGTGGATGTCCGCGCAGTAACAACCACTTACCGGACAACCCCCGCGCCGACTGTGGATCTGCGGGTCAATGGGTCGAATGGCCCAATCAGCCTCAGTGCACCGGCAAGTTATACGTTGAGTTGGACGAGTACCAACGCCGCATCTTGCACCGCGTCGGGGAGTTGGAGTGGGGCGCAGGCAACCGGTAGCTCCCAGGGTATTAATAATGTAAGTGGTGGCACGTACACTTACACACTGACCTGCTCAAATCCATCCGGCAGCGCCAGTGACAGCGTCACTGTAAATGTCTTGTCTGCCCCAACGGTGACCGTCAATGCGCCGGCATCAGCCACCGCTCCAGCCAGCTACATGGCAACCTGGACGAGCAGCAACGCCACATCCTGCACAGGCTCAAACCGTTTCATAGGGTTAAGTGGACTGACAGGCTCGCGGGCCGAGACAGCTCTCCCCGTAGGGAACTATGATTACACCGTTACCTGCACCAACGCGGCCGGCGTGTCAGCAACCGACACGAAACGAACGGTTGTATATGCTGCCCCTTCCGTTGACTTGAAGGTGGACGGTTCGGACGGGCCTACCGTGACTCGCACCGGTCCGATCACCTACTTGGCCACATGGACCAGCAGTAATGCCACGCTGTGCACGGGTTCTGCCCGCCTGGCAGGATATTCCGGACTTGCGGGTACGCGTTCGGAAGCAAACGTACCGGCAGGAACCACCTACGATTACAGCGTGACCTGCCAGAATCCTGCCGGGGCAACCGCCAGCGATACGGTGCGAATGATCGTTGTGGCTGCGCCATCTGTCGACGTGCGGGTGAACGGGTCAAATGGGCCGCTCACTTTTCAGGAACCGGCCGGTTACACGGTTAGCTGGACCAGCGCCAATGCCGTTTCCTGCTCCGCGTTGAATAATCTTTCCGGGCCAGTAGGCACGAGTGGCAACCGAGCTCTCAGCAATGTACTGCAGGGCGCCTATCAATACACCGTGCAATGTATGAACCTGGCCGGAACGACTGCAAACGACACGGTGGTTGTTAATGTCAACCCGCCTCCGCCGATCGTGGATCTGCAAGTTGAGGGTGGCAATGGGCCGATTACCCAGGTGGAACCAGGGAGCTATACCCTGACCTGGACGAGCCAGTATGCCGCATCCTGCACGGCTGCCAGTTCGGATGCCCTATGGACCGGAAGCGTAACTGTCTCCGGTAGCGCGCCTATCTCCGGAGCGCTGATTGGGACCCACTCGTACACGCTTTCCTGCTCGAATGTCTCAGGAACGCGGAGCGACACGGTCACCGTGTATGTGATTGCGCCGCTGTCCGGAACAGTCTCACCGACCTTTGCCAGGCTGGTGTTATTTGGGCCAAATCTTGGCTTGCCGGCGCAGACCCTGACCGGAACGGTGGCTGGCGGCGAACCGCCCTATCTGGCGGTAGTTTCAGTTCGTGCGCCTTCCGGGGCGGTCACCACCTTTTCGCGAAGTGGTTCGGCTTGGTCGTTGTCACCCTCAGCAGCAGGGGATATCAATTTTGGCACAACGGAGCAGGGGACCTGGACCGTTTGGGCTGATCTGACCGATTCTGCAGGGCGTGCCTTTCGCACCAACAGCAATACCTGGACGGTTTCCTGGTACTCCGTTCATGGGAGGCCATAATGCGGCGCACCTTGATCCTCTCAATCCTGATCTGGTTTTGCCTTTCGGCGGCTGTTCCCCCGCTTCCGGTTTCTCCAAATGCATGCAGCCAGGCATATGGCGCGAACTTGCCTGACCCCCTGCCAGGCTGGTTACAGCCTGTTGAGCAACCGGCAGATTTACAGACCGCTCAGTCTTATGAACTCCTGGCCGGCCACCTGCTGAAGGGCGCCATTGTGGATGGTTCACGATGTCCCTCCGGCGGGCTGAATGCGGATGGATCACCCAATGCCTGCGGATTAGAAACTTCTCGGGAAGAAGTGTTTCGCTGGCAAAACCGTTACGATGCGTCGATTCAGGCCTCAGCATCGGAGCAGAACATGCCTGCGAAGGTACTCAAGGCGGTCATCGCGGTTGAATCGCAGTTCTGGCCAGCCGCCAATTGGGCGAAAGGGGAAATTGGCCTGGGACAGATGACCGAGATGGGCGCAGACCTGGTTCTGGCATGGCGGCCTGATTATTTTCTAGCGATCTGCAGTCAAGGATTGGATAAAGCGGCTTGCGCCAAAGGTTATGGAGGTCTCGACCTCGCCGCTCAACGTATCCTACGCGGTCTGATGTTGAAGAGCATTGATGCGACCTGCCCAACCTGCCCGGGCGGGGTGGATCCGACCAGGGGCGACCAGGCAGTTACTGTGCTCACAGAATCGTTGAATGCGAGCTGCCGGCAATCTAACCGGACGTTCTGGCTGGCGACCGGGAAGCGGCCGGCGGAACTTCTGAGTTATGAAGACTTCTGGCGGTTATCGCTGGCAAATTATCACATAGGAACTGGCTGCATCTACCAGGCGTTGCGCCATACCGGTAATCCCAGCTCCTGGAGCGCGATTGCGATCAACTTCCCGACTGGCTGTGGCAGCGGCGCGGAATATATTCGCAGGATTGAAGAGCAAATCGTTCCCTAAAAGGTATGTATGGACTGGATAATCCTTGGCATTGTCATCCTCTGGCTGGCGGCGGTATCCTGGTTTGACTTGCGGAAAGGCGAGGTTCCGCACAGCCTGTGGGTCATTATTCCTCTGGCGCTGGCTGGCGCTTACCGTTTCTGGCAGGGGGACTGGCAACTTGTCGTCCTGACGGGATTGGTAGCGCTGATCAGCGAACGGGAGCGGATTTCCAAACTCTTTGGTTTTGAGGAAATTGGGCGGGTGTTGACCTGGCTGCCGTTCTTGTTGTTGGCATTGTTCTGGTCGGTGCAAAACAGCCCCATCACTGCGATGTCCATTGTCGGCTTTTGGGTCGCCTGGGAATTGGGCTGGTGGGGTGGTGCTGACGCAGTTAGCGCGATGGCCCTCAGCCTGGTCTGGCCGGGACCGGGCTTTTTCCTGGCGTTTTTCGGGTGTCATGCTATTGTCGCATTCGGTTTGATGGCGTTTACCTACAAAACGGAGCGGAAGGTAAAGGCACACCGGCTGCCCGGTCTGCCGATTATGCTTCTGGCAGTCATTTCATCACAAATCATCCAACGGATATGAGGTAACGGGCTGATCGTTCGGTTTATGCGCTCATTGGGTCTGGAGGTAAAATATGCACCTTCCAGGCGAACGTTTGTGCTACAATTTATCCATGCTGATGATAAAATTCGTTCCTGAACAGAAAATGGCTCGCTTTTATGAGGTGCATGTTCAGTCCACCCTTCTGGATAGTCATGCCGTTGTATGCACCTGGGGGAGTATCAAGAATGGTTATCATCGGGTGCGAATGATCAAAACACAGTCAATAGATGAAGCGGAGAAAATAGCCAAACGGATCATCCAAAAGAAAACAAAAAAGGGGTATGCCGAAATGGGCCCATGAATTGTCAATGCAAAATAGAAATGT
>DLXG01000279.1 GCA_003448875.1 Anaerolineaceae bacterium | reverse complement strand
GCCACCCCTTGTTTTTAAGGGGCGTATATTCAGGTGGTTGTCCCCGTGAGGGGATGTTATGGGTTGACCCCCATCAGCCACCCCTTGTTTTTAAGGGGCGTATGTTCAGGTGGTTGTCCCCGTGAGGGGATGGTATGGGTTCGACCCCCAACAGCCGTCGCTGATTCTTGACGAAAGTTCAGGTGATTACCGCCGCCAGCAAGTTAAATAAACTCTTCTGCGTAATGACAAGCCACAAAATGATCGGGCTGGATTTCCCGCAGCGGCGGTTCTTCCTCTGAGCAGTTTGGCCGTGCAAAGGGGCAGCGAGGGTGAAAGCGGCAGCCTCGGGGGGGATTCAACGGGCTGGGGACATCGCCGGGCAGGATCATGCGTTTGCGGCGAACACGTGGGTTAGGTATAGGAATTGCCGACATTAACGCTTGCGTGTAGGGATGGATGGATAAGCGGAAGAGGGCTTCCCGCTCTGCCAGTTCGACAATTTTGCCCAAATACATGACCGCAACCCGGTCTGATATATGCTCCACAACCGCCAGATTATGGGCTACGAACAGATAGGTCAATCCAAATTCGCGTTGTAAATTACGCAATATGTTGAGTACCTGTGCCTGAATAGACACGTCCAAAGCAGAGACAGGTTCATCCAGAACGATGAATTTTGGTTGTAGGATCAGGGCGCGGGCAATGCCAATCCGCTGACGTTGACCACCGGAAAATTCATGCGGATAACGCATGGCATGGTAGTCTTCGAGACCGACTTTTTTCAAGACAGCCAGAACTCTTTCAAATCGTTCTTGTTCCGTGCCGATATTATGGATTCTTAACCCTTCCGCAATCGATTCTCCAATGGGTAAACGGGGGTCAAGCGATGAATATGGGTCTTGAAAGACAATCTGAATATGGCGGCGCATCTGTTTAAGCGCACTGCCTTTTAATTTGAGTAAATCAACTCCATCGAAATAGACATGCCCACGGGTGGCTTTTATTAAGCCGAGCATGGTGTGACCAACGGTGGTCTTGCCACAGCCTGACTCGCCCACCAGACCGAGAGTTTCCCCCTTGCGAATGGTGAAGCTGACACCATCTACTGCTTTTACGTGGGCAATCACCCGTTTCAATACACCGCCGTAGACCGGATAATACTTAACCAAATCCTTTACTACCACTAAATCCTCAGATGAGACTGGAGAATTATCAGCCAGAGTGTTCATCCATATACCTTTCTAACGCTATGGTTTGAGCGGTGCATTGTGACCATCCCCATCCTGATATAACCAGCAGCGTACGAGATGGTCTGGCTTTCCTGCGGATTGTAAATCCGGCTCGAATAGATTACAGATCTCTATACCGTACGTTTCACGAGCGGTGCAGCGAGGCGCAAAACGGCAGCCGGGTGGTAAATCTACCAGATTGGGGACATTGCCGGGGATGGTGGCTAACTCTTCTTTAATCTGTCCGAGCACAGGTACAGATTCGATCAACCCCTGTGTGTAGGGATGGCGTGGTGTGCTGAAAAGGGTGCTTACATCGGCTTGTTCAACAATTCGTCCGGCGTACATGACTGCCACCCGGTCTGCCATTTCAGCAATCACTCCGAGGTCGTGGGTGATCAGGATAACGGCTGTACCGGTTCGGCTACGGAGTTCCCGCATCAAGTCCAGAATTTGGGCCTGAATGGTCACATCCAAAGCGGTGGTCGGCTCATCGGCGATGAGTAATTGCGGGTTGAGTGCCAGAGCCATTGCAATCATCACCCGTTGTGCCTGCCCACCAGACATTTCATGGGGGTAAGCATTGATTTTGCGGTGAGCATCAGGGATGCCTACCATCTGCAACAATTCCAGTGTGCGTCTTTGCAGTTCCTGCTTGCTTAATGTACTGTGGATTTTGAGTACTTCGCTGATCTGCTCGCCGATTGTAAACACGGGGTTGAGGCTGGTTTGGGGCTGCTGGAAAATCATTGAAATGTTTTTACCGCGTACCTGTGCCATCTCTTTTTCGGGCATTTCTAGCAGATTTTTCCCATCGAAGAGAATTTTTCCATCCATAATCTTGCCGGGGGGTTCAATTAACCCCATAATCGAGAGAGAGGTTACGCTTTTTCCGCAGCCGGATTCGCCTACCAGACCTAATACCTCGCCGGGGTAGACTTCGAAATCCACACCGTCCACGGCTTTGACAATTCCATCGTCAGTAAAATAATAGGTTTTCAGGTTTTGAACTTGCAGGAGTGGCGTTGAATTTTTCTGGATCATGATCGGTAATTCCTGCATTTTATTTCTGATGGGTTAAGCGCGGGTCAATGGCATCTCGTAAACCGTCACCCAGCAGATTAAATGCCAGTACAGTAATCATAATGGCGGCACCGGGGAAGAATACGAGATGGGGGGCAGTAAACACCTGATTACGCTCGGTGCCCAGCATGGTTCCCCATTCCGGCGTGGGAGGCTGGGCTCCCAAACCAAGGAAGGAAAGGGCGGCGGCATCCAGAATGGCTGTACCAATGCCCAACGTGCCTTGCACAATCAGCGGCGGAATGGCATTGGGTAAGATTCGGCGGAGAAGAATGTGAAAGTGACTGCCGCCCAGAGCAAGCGAAGCCGCCACATAGGCCTGTTCCTTAACAGAAAGCACGCTGGCACGGACAACCCGCGCATAAACGGGTATGGCTACGATGGCAATGGCTAGCAGGGCGTTTTGCAGGCCGGGGCCGAGCACCGACACAATTGTGATCGCCAAAAGTAGAGAAGGAAAGGCCATCAATACGTCCATTAGGCGCATGATGATGTTGTCCCACCAGCCGCCAAAGTAACCCGAAATTGCGCCTAACAGCGTGCCAACCAGAATGGCAAAGGAAACGGTGGTAAAGCCTACATAGAGAGAGTAACGGGAACCATAGAGCACCCGGCTGAACTGATCACGAACGTTTCCGTCAATGCCCATAATGTGCTGAGGGCGGTCTTTGGGGCAGCCGAACAGGTGTATGCAGGGGGCTTCGCGCTTGCTGACATTTTCAATCCCAATCAATGGCTGAATTGGATCATAGGGGGCAATCACTTCGGCAAAGATGGCGATGAAAATCAAGAACCCCAGTAAGGCCATTCCAAAAATTGCCGAGCGCTGGCGGAAGATGCGCCGTAAAGTCAACCGCCACAAACTGTTAGAGCGGTAATCTTTTTGTTTTACGAGATTTGCTTTCAGGTCAGTTACCATTTTTTACACCCATTTACCCATTATTCAAGGCGAATACGGGGATCAATAAACACGTAGGAAAGATCAACAATTAAGTTAGCAATGACATAGCCGGCAGCAATGACAACCGTGAAAGCCTGGATAATTGGAAAATCGCGGGCGGTGATGGCTTCAAAGAGGATGCGACCAACCCCTGCCAGCCCAAATATGGTTTCGGTCAACACTGCGCCGGCAAACAGGGTGCCAACCTGAATCCCGATTATCGTTACAATCGGCAAAAGAGCATTTCGAAAGGCGTGTTTGAAAATTACCGTGCCCCGTAACAGACCTTTGGCAC
>DLXG01000210.1 GCA_003448875.1 Anaerolineaceae bacterium | reverse complement strand
CCTTTTTCTTGCTCGGGTTGACTCTGCCGCCCTAATTCAATTTCCGCTTCGTGGCGGATGGTTTCCAGTAATTTCTGGCGTTCTTCGGGCTGCACCAGCGCGTCCATGGTCGCCAGCCCTTCAAAAGCATCCTTGCAATAAAACACGCCCGCGCGGTAAAACTCACCGCTTTCGGTCATTAAGATGCGACGGCCAAAACGGCGGTTGATGGCTGCCCCGCCAATCAGCACCGGAAAGTTCAAACCGCGCCGGTGTAGTTCGTTCACAATCAGCGGCATTTGTTTACTGGTACTGACCAGTAACGCGCTCAATCCAATTGCGGTAGCGTTAACCTCTACCGCCTTGGAGATAATCGTCTCTGCCGGCACCTGCTTGCCCAGATCAATTACTTCATAGCCATTATTGACCAGAATCGTCTTGACCAGATTCTTGCCGATGTCATGCACATCCCCATAGACGGTAGCAAGTACCATCAAGCCTTTGCTGACCCCCTCTTTCTTTTCCAAAAAGTTTTCAAGGTAAGCCACCGATTTCTTCATCACCTCAGCCGATTGCAGCACAAACGGCAGAATCAACTCACCGCTGCCGAATTTATCGCCGACTTCTTTCATGGCAGGCAGCAATACCTCATTCAGGATATACACGGCCGTTTCATGGCGATTGGAGGGCATCCCGCGCTGAATAATTTCGTCAATATCCGCTTCCACGCCTTCTTTCTGGCGATGCAAGATACGCCAATGCAGCCGCTGCTCGGCTGTCATGGCCTGCAACGCCGCCTGAGCCTGTGAGACTTTTCCCTCACTTTCACCCCCGCTCTGCTCAATGTGGGTGATGAACCGTTGCAGGGCATCCGCGCGGCGGTTGAAGATCAAATCCTCCGCCAGCGTTCGTTCTTCCTCGCCAATTTCAGCGTAAGGTGTGATATGAGCCGGGTTGACAATTGCCATATCCAGACCAGCCTGCACACAGTGATAGAGCATGACACTGTTCAGCACAGCGCGGGCACGAGCGCCCAATCCAAACGATACATTGCTCACCCCCAGCGAGGTCAACACCCCCGGCAATTCGGCTTTGATTCGCCGGATACCTTCGATGGTCTCAATGGCCGAACCGGCAAATTCCGGGTCGCCGGTAGCCAGCGTAAAAGTCAAGGCATCAAACACCAGATCACCCGGCCGCAAACCGTGTTCCTCCACAGCAATCCGATAAATCCGCCGGGCCACTTCCAGTTTCCTTTCGGCGGTTTTGGCCATACCCTGTTCGTCAATCGTGAGGGCGATCACCGCCGCGTTATACTTGCGCGCCAGCGCAAAAACCCGGTCGGCTTTTTCACGCCCGCCTTCCAGGTGGGTGGAATTGATCAAACACCGCCCCGGCGCGGTTTGTAAGGCGGCTTCCAGCACGTCCGGCTCGGTCGTGTCAATCACCAGCGGCACACGCACCGCCGGCGCCAGTTTCTTGATCACTTTACGCATTGTTTCGGCTTCATCGGAACGTTCGGTCAGGGCTACACACACATCCAGACCATGCGCACCCGACTCAACCTGTTCATACGCAATCTCTAAAATATCATCGTACCGTTCTTCCAGAATCAATTTTTTGAACTTGCGCGAACCCTGTGTGTTCAACCGTTCGCCAATCAAAAATGGCCGCGGCTCCTGGAACATCGGTTGAGCCTGCATGGCAGAAGCAAGCCGCGGAATGTGCAGCTGCGGGCGCGGCAGTCGTGGTTTGTGGCCAACTTTTTCAACCAGCAGGCGCAAATGCTCCGGTGTGGTGCCGCAGCAACCGCCCACCACATTGACGCGGTACTTTTCAACAAATTCCGCCAGCGCTTCGGCAAACGGCTGGGGCTCAAGGGGATAGACCGCCTGTCCATCCACATTTAAGGGCAGGCCGGCGTTGGGAATGCAGGAAACCGGCAGAGGGCTGATTTCTCCCAAGAACTGGATCGGTTCACGCATGTGTTCCGGGCCGGTCGAGCAGTTCATGCCGATCACATCCACGGGCAGCCCTTCCAATATCGTCTCCACCGCCGAGATGTCTGTTCCCAACAACATCCGCCCGGAGGTGTCGAGGGTAACTTGCGCCTGAATGGGCAGGTAAATACCGGTATCCGCAAAAGCCCGCCATATGCCTTCAATGGCAGCCTTGACTTCCAAAATATCCTGCGAGGTTTCAATCAGCAGCAAATCCACCCCGCCTTCAATTAACCCGCGCGCCTGCTCCCGAAACACTTCGGCTAAATCTTCAAAAGTCACATCCGAGAGTTCGGGGTCATCCATCGAAGGCAGTTTCCCGGAAGGGCCAATTGAACCGGCTACAAAGCGCGGTTGTTCTGCTGTACTATACTCATCCGCCAACCGGCGTGCCAGCGCTGCGGCAGCGCGGTTAATTTCCAAAACCCGCTCTTGAAGCCCGTACTCGGTTAAGGTAATCCGATTGGAGCGAAAGGTATTGGTCTCGATGACATCTACCCCCACCTCTAAAAACGAGCGATGAACCCGCTCTACCGCTTGCGGGTAGGTAATGACCAGATAATCGTTGCAGCCCAGCGTTTTCTCCCCGCCAAAATGTTCGGCGGTCAGGTTCATCTTTTGCAAACTGGTGCCCATCGCTCCATCAAAGACCAGCACACGTTTTTCGAGGGCATCCAGATAACGGCGATTGGTGTAGGTTCGTTGCATGAAGTTACCTCCAAGGATATAAAAAGCCTCTCTGGACGAGAGGCACATCATTTCATAGATCGCTCTCTCATCTTCCAGAATCGTCGCAATTTGCGGATTCTGCCGGAGTTGGCACCTGCTGAGTGTTTCAGCGGTTGCCGAGGCTTCGTCGGGCCGGTCCCTCCACCTCTCTGGATGAGCGCCGGGATTGTCCCGGTCAATCAGTTACCCCAAATTCTACCACATTTGGTAAAAATTACAATCAATTTATCCAATCCTCAACATCTGGCGTATTCCATGCAACCTGTTGAAGAAATTCATCCTCGCTCTCAAACGGATAGGATATAATTTTTGCAGAGGTATCATCGTGGAAAAACCTAATCTTCCTCCTTTCATCCCTTTTCTCGCTTCGGCATTGATTCTGACGGCGATTGGTTTAGCCGGTTTAGCCCTGCTTTTCAACCTGACTTTGCCCACCCTCGGCCCGCGCTGGCTGTTCTTTTTCCTCACCACCATCACCGCCAGCGGGCTGGCTTTGCCGGTGATTTATTTCTTCCACTGGCGGTTTCCCAGCCCCACGCCGGTGACTCCCGGTATCATCGTCCGGCAGGCCATCTGGGTCGGTTTATATTTTGACCTGCTGGCCTGGTTTCAGATGGGACGCTTCCTGACCCTGCCACTGGGATTTGGGCTGGCGGCCGGCTTAGGCGCCATCGAGTTTGCCATCCGTCTGGCTGAGCGCAGCCGTTTCGTTGCCGGTGAAAATGAATGATCTCCGCCGCCTGCCCTCCGTAGACCGGCTTTTGCAAACCCCCCAGGCCAGACAGTGGATCGAACAATACGGCCGGCCATTAACCCTGAACGCCGTTCGTTCCGTGCTGGAGCAGATCCGGCAAGACTGGAAACAATCCCCCTCCACGCTGAACGAAGAGCGATTGTTTGGACTGATTGAAGAGACCCTCGCCAGCTGGATTCAACTCACATTACAACCGGTCATTAATGCCACAGGGGTTATCCTTCACACCAACCTGGGTCGAGCACCCCTCAGCCAGTCGGCCCTGCAAGCCATCCAGACCTGCGCCAGCGGATACAGCACCCTCGAATTTGATTTGACTTCTGGTAAGCGCGGCAAGCGCGAAATTCACGCCCAACAATTATTATCCCGCCTGACGGGAGCAGAAGATGCCTTTGTGGTCAACAACAACGCTGCCGCAGTATTACTGGCGTTAAGTGCGCTGGCACGCCGCAGACCGGTCATCATATCGCGCACCCAATTGATTGAAATCGGCGGAGGATTTCGCGTGCCGGATGTGATGAAGCAGTCCGGCGCAAAATTGATCGAAATCGGCACAACCAACCGCGTTCACCTGTCCGATTATGAAACCGCCCTGCAAAATCATCCCGCTGCGCTGGTGCTGCACGCCCATCATTCTAACTTTCGCCTGATCGGATTTGCCAGCGAACCGGATTTAGCCAGTGTTGCCGCTCTCGCTCACCATTATCAGACCATGGTGATTGACGATCTCGGTTCAGGGGCCTTGCTGGATACCAGTCCGTTTGGGTTAGCCCACGAACCCACCGTTCAAGAATCCCTTGAGGCCGGCAGTGATCTGATCTGCTTTTCGGGTGATAAATTACTCGGCGGGCCGCAGGCGGGCATTCTGGTTGGCAAGGCCGAACTGCTCGCCAGGATCAAAAAACACCCGCTTGCCCGCGCCGTGCGGGCTGATAAATTATGCCTTGCAGCCCTCTCAGCGACTCTGCTCCATTACCTCAAGGATGAGGCACTGACGGAAATTCCAGTCTGGCGCATGATCTCCGCGTCACAGGAAGAAATCCGCCAGCGGGCCATGAAATGGCAGGTACAATTGGGGTATGGGGAGGTGATCCCCGGTCTCTCAACGGTTGGCGGCGGATCTTTGCCGGAAGAAACCCTGCCCACCTTTCTGCTCGCCCTCGCCGTGCCGAGAGCGGATCACTTCCTTGCCCGTCTGCGGCAAGGCACACCCGCCATCATCGCCCGCATTGAAGATGAGCGGGTCGTGCTGGATCCTCGCACAGTTTTGGCTCACCAGGACGAAGATTTGATGACAAAATTACAGCAATTGCTGACCGAAATCAAAGATACCAACACTCCCTTAAGGATTCCTAATGAAAAATCAAATTGATAGCCTCATGCAGGAACACCAAATTGACGCTCTGCTGGTAACCGGCAGTGCCATGCACAATCCCGCCATGGTTTACCTGACCGGTGGCGGGCACATCACCAGCGCCGATCTGATTAAGATCCGCCACAAGCCGGCTGTCCTTTTCTGCGGCGTCATGGAACGAGATGAAGCCGCCAAAAGCGGTCTGGAAGTCCGCTTATTTAGCGATTATCCGCTTAAACCGCTCTTGGAACAGGCCGGGCAGGACTACACCCGCGCCCTTGCCTTGCGTTACCGCCAGATGCTGTTGGATGTGGGCTTGAACAAAGGCCGGGTTGCCCTCTACGGGCAGGTGGAAATCGGGCCGTTGTACGGGATTCTCAAAGAACTTACTCCGCTGCTGCCCGATGTAGAGTTTGTGGGATTCACCCGTGATCCAATTCTCATGCCGGCGATGATGACCAAAGACCCGCAGGAAATCGAACGCATCCGCCGCATGGCAAAAATCACCACCGAAGTTGTCGGCCGAACCGCCGAGTACCTGACCCATCACCGTGTTGAAGATGAGGTGTTGATAAAACCTGATGGGAAGCCGCTGACCATCGCGGATGTCAAAAGCCGCATCAACCTGTGGCTCAGCGAATTGGGCGCGGAAAACCCCGAAGGCACCATTTTCGCCATCGGCAGAGATGCCGGCGTGCCGCATAGCAGCGGCAACCCCGCCGATTTCGTCAGGCTCGGCAAAACCATCGTCTTTGACATCTTTCCGTGCGAGGCTGGCGGCGGCTATTACTATGATTTCACCCGCACCTGGTCACTGGGCTACGCTGCGGACGAAGCGCTTGAACTCTATCAGCAAGTTAAGAATGTTTATGATACGATTGTGTCCGAGTTGACCCAGCAAACCCCCTTCGCCCAATACCAGCAGCGCACCTGCCAGTTATTTGAAGCGTTGGGTCATCCCACCATCCAGTCCGACCCGCAGGCCCAGGAAGGTTACATCCACAGTGTAGGGCACGGGCTTGGCCTTCACGTGCATGAAATGCCTTTCAGCGGGGCTGTTGCCGGTCAACAGGATCAACTTGTGCCGGGCGTGGTGATCACCATCGAACCGGGTCTGTATTATCCTTCCCGCGAGATGGGGTTCCGCATTGAGGACACCTACTTTGCCCGAGAAGATGGCGGATTTGAACGCTTTGCAGATTATCCGTATGATTTTGTTTTACCAATGCGAACCTGAACCTGTGGTATAAATCAGATATGATGAGCCGGTTTTCTTCTGATTTGCCTCCCGCCAGAGTGCTGGGAATTGAAACCTCCTGCGATGAAACTGCCGCTGCGGTCGTGGAAAACGGGCGGGCTTTGCTTTCCAGTGTGGTGGCCAGTCAGGTTGATATTCATGCTCAATATGGGGGGGTGTTCCCAGAAGTAGCCTCCCGCCAGCATATCCGCACCATCTACGCTATCGTAGATGAGGCTCTGCAGCGGGCGCATCTGGGCCTTTCCGATATTGATGCCATTGCGGTTACCCGCGGCCCCGGTCTGGCCGGTTCGCTGGTGATCGGTGTCAATCTGGCAAAGGGGCTGGCAATTGCCCAAAACCTGCCGTTGATCGGTGTCAATCATCTCGAAGGGCATATTTATTCGGCGTGGTTGTATCCGGGCGACGCCCCCACCCCGCCTCCGCCACCCGAATTTCCGCTGCTGGCGCTGCTCGTTTCCGGCGGTCATACCGAGTTGATTTTGATCCGCCAGCACCTCGAATATCAGCGGCTGGGCGGTACGCTGGATGACGCTGCCGGAGAAGCGTTTGACAAGGTTGCGCGTTTACTTGGCTTGCCCTATCCCGGCGGGCCTTCGATTCAGAAAGCCGCTCAGGATGGCAATCCGCAGGCCTTCAATTTCCCCCGCGCCCGTCTGGAAGGCACCTGGAACTTTTCCTTCAGCGGTCTGAAAACCGCTGTGCTAAGAACCGTGCGCGAATTGGAAAGCCGCGGGCGCAACCTGCCCATCCACGATCTGGCAGCCAGTTTTCAATCCGCAGTGGTGGATATCCTTGTCCAAAAAACCTTTCACGCAGCCAGAGTGTATCAGGCAAAAGCCATTCTGGTTGCTGGGGGTGTTTCTGCCAATGAGGCTTTAAGAAACGCCTTCCTCTCACAACGCGAATATCCGGTGCACATCCCGCCGCTCTCGCTTTGCACCGATAACGCCGCCATGATTGCCACTGCCGGTTACTTTCATTACATTGCCGGTGAACGCCATCCTCTCAATCTGGATGTTTTGCCCAACTGGACGCTCTCGTAATTCAGCGCAACTTTCTTATTAATAAGGACATCTAAACCAATGAACACAGAGAGCATCCCTGAATCATCCCTCTCACTGGAAGCCTTGAAAAAAGGTGACCGGCACGAGCTGGCGCGAATGGTTGATTTATACTCCGACAAAATATACAGGCTGGCCCTGAAGTTCACCAATAATCCTCAGGATGCTGAGGATGTATTGCAGGAAACTTTCCTTAAAGCCATGCGTGCCCTGCCCGAATTTGAAGGCCGATCCAGTCTTTCCACGTGGCTTTACCGCATTGCCGTAAATGAATCCCTGATGCTCCTGCGCAAACAAAAACCCGATCTCGCGCTGGACACCCCCGCTGAGGAAGAGGACTCGGAAGAGGGAGGATCATCCAACGGGCTGATTCTGGCAGACTGGTGCTGCCTGCCCGAAGAGGAACTGCTCTCAGAGGAATCCCGCCGTTTTCTGGATCAGGCTATTCAACAACTGCCTGCTACGCTGCGCAGTGTATTCATCCTGCGCGATATCGAGGGAATGTCCATCCGTGAGACCGCCGACTTGCTGGGCTTAACCGAAACCAATGTCAAAACTCGCCTTTTGCGTGCCCGCCTGTTCCTGCGCCAGCAGTTATCCCGTTATTTTGGCGAGCGGCTGAAAGAATGGGAGCAAAAATGAACGAACATCTGGACTGCCAAAAATTATTATCATCCATCTCCGATTTTGTAGATGGTGAATTGAGCCCGGATTTGTGCCAGCAAATCGAGCAGCACCTGAATGAATGCGAAAATTGTCGAATTGTGATCAACACCCTGCGCAAAACGATTGACCTGTACCACCAACAACCACCGAGCGAATCCCTGCCGCAGGAAATCCGCCAACGACTGTTCCACCGCCTTCACCTCGATGAATTCCTCAACCACGACAGGGGTTGATGTAACTTTATCAGGGGGAACGCATCTAAATAACCGGAATGTGGAGCAGTGAATCAGGATGGGCGAAGAGAAACCTTCTCACCCGCAAGCAGTTCATCACAGCAAGGATCGTACGTTTTCCTTCACCCTTCACCCTGATTTGCCCGGCCCAAACCAAAGC
>DLXG01000242.1 GCA_003448875.1 Anaerolineaceae bacterium | reverse complement strand
CCAGAGGGCATTCAGGTTAAGCAGGTGGGTGTCTACACTCAGGCCAATGTTGACAGAGAAAATAGGCACAAAGAAACTATAAGCCAGTGAGCGTAAGCCCGGTTCAATCTGGTTTTTTTCCGGCGTGCGGGCAAACATCAGCCCCGCCAGGAAAGTACCGGTAATAGCTGCCATGCCGCCAATTAATTCAGCAGCCAGGCCATAAATCATCATAATAATCAAACTGAAGGTTAACATGCCCTGACTGATGGGCATCTTGCTGATCCGGCGGGAAAGTTTGGGTAAAACCCACAAACCAAATGCAGCCGAAAGGCTGAGAAAAGCAATCATTTTCAGTAGAACCAGAAAAATATCCAACGCAGAACCGCCGCCAGAAAGTGCCAGGAAGGTGGAAAGCAAAAGGATAACAAGGATATCATCGAACACGGCTGCGCCGAGCAGGCCCAATCCAACCCGGCTGCGCAGGACTTTTAACTCCATCAGAGTTTGAGCAGAGATACTCACACTGGTTGCTCCGAGCGTCAAACCGATGAAGGCTGCGTTAGTAAAGGAGTAACCAAACATTCGCCCGGCTAACAAACCCAGACCCACCGGGGTCAAGACCCCCAGAATACCGCTGAAAGCCGCCACGCGGGTGTTGCGGGTCAATTCCGAAAAGTGAAGTTCCAAACCAGCCAGAAACATCAGCACCAGCACACCAATTTCGCCAAATTCGGCTACAACCTCACCCAGATGGCGATCGGTAATGAAAACCAGATGGGTCAGGTCTATCAGGGAAGGGCCGAGCAGCAAGCCGACCAGCAATTCACCCAATACCGCCGGTTGACCAATGCGGCTGGTCAAATAACCGCCTAATTTTGATGCGAAAAGAATAATGGTAAGAACGAAGATTAATTGCAGGAAGGGAGTCATGGGAATATTACCGGCCGATGCACAAAAAAATTCCCCCGCAGGGAGGTGTGGGGCAGGTCAGGATATTTGTTTGTAGTTTACCATAAATTCTTCCAGTCCAAATCAGGTGCGGCTACGGTATACTAAACTCAGGATCAACCTTTTGCGGAAAGAGGAAAAAATGTCGCTTGAATCCGAACGAAAACGTTGGGAAGAAGAAGTCCTGAAACCTCTGATTGCCAAATATCCGGAACGTCAGCCTGAATTTTTTACCCCCTCGCAAATTCCCCTTCCCCGGCTGGGGCTGCCATTCAAATGCGATTATCTCAAAGAACTGGGCTTCCCGGGCGAGTACCCCTTCACCCGCGGTGTTCAGCCAACCATGTACCGGGGGCGGTTTTGGACGATGCGCCAGTATGCTGGTTACGCTACGGCGGAGGAGTCGAACCGCCGCTACCGCTATCTGCTTCAACAAGGTCAAACCGGGCTTTCGGTGGCCTTTGATCTGCCCACCCAAATCGGCTACGATGCCGATGACCCGATTGCCAGCGGTGAAGTGGGAAAGGTCGGTGTATCAATTTCCTCGTTGAGAGATATGGAAGTCCTTTTCCAAGAAATCCCGCTGGATAAGGTTTCTACCAGTATGACCATCAATGCACCGGCGGCTATTTTGCTGGCTATGTATATCGCCGTTGCCCGCCGTCAGGGAGTTGAAGAAAAATGGCTGCGGGGTACTATTCAAAATGACATTCTCAAAGAGTATGTAGCGCGTGGGACGTATATCTTCCCGCCAGCCCCTTCGATGCGTCTGATTACAGATGTGTTCCAGTATTGCGGAAAAAACGTTCCGCGCTGGAATACCATCAGCATCTCCGGTTATCACATCCGCGAAGCCGGCTCAACCGCAGTGCAGGAAGTCGCCTTTACGCTGGCGGATGCGATTGCCTATGTGCAGGCGGCCATCCAGGCCGGTTTGGAAGTTGACCGCTTTGCCGATCAATTGTCCTTCTTCTTTGCGGCACACAACAACTTTTTGGAAGAAATCGCCAAATTCCGGGCCGCCCGCCGTATGTGGGCCAGAATCATGCGCGAAAGGTTCCATGCTCAAGACCCCAAGTCATGGATGCTGCGTTTCCACACTCAGACGGGGGGTTCAACCTTGACCGCCCAGCAGCCGGAAAACAACATTGTCCGTGTAGCCATTCAGGCCCTGGCGGCAGTTTTAGGCGGGACGCAATCCCTGCATACCAACAGTATGGATGAAGCCTTGTGGCTGCCAACTGAAAAATCGGTGCGGGTTGCCCTGCGTACCCAGCAAATTATCGCTTATGAATCGGGGGTAGCAGATACGATTGACCCGCTGGCCGGTTCTTACATCATCGAGTATCTAACCAACGAAATCGAAGAGCGTGCCTGCGAATACATCAAAAAAATTGATGCGATGGGTGGCGCGCTGGCTGCAATCGAAAGCGGTTATATTCAAAACGAGATACAGGAAGCAGCCTATCGCTACCAGAAAGCGGTTGAAAACAAGGAACAAATTGTTGTGGGGGTAAACGCCTTTCAGGTGGAAGAAAAACTTGAATTAGAAGCCTTGCAGGTAGACCCCGCCATAGAGCAGCAGCAGCGCCGGCGTCTGGCGGAATTGCGCGCCAGCCGCGACCAGAGCAGGGTGAGCGAGCTGCTGGGACAGTTGGAACAGGCCGCAAAGGGCAGCGATAATTTGATGCCTTTGTTCATCACGATGGTGGAAAACGATGTAACGCTTGGGGAAATCTGCGGCGTATTACGCAAAGTATGGGGAGAATACGAACCTCCCGCCTGGATTTAGTTCAAGGAGTGAAATAAAATGGCAAAAATAAAAAAAATCAACCATGTGGCAATTGCGGTCTCGGACGTAGATGCTTCGTTGACTTTCTGGCGGGATGCGCTGGGATTGGCTGTGGATCACATTGAGGATGTACCCAGTCAAAAAGCGACTGTGGTGTTCATCCCGGTTGGAGATAGTGAAGTCGAACTGGTGCGTCCCACCAGCGAGGATACGGGGGTAGCCAAATTTCTAGCCGAGCGCGGCGGCGGGATGCACCATCTGTGTTTTGAGGTGGATGATATCCAGGGAATGCTGGAAGACTTGAAGGCCAAAGGGGTGCGTCTCATCAACGAAACCCCGCTGGAATTGCCGGGACGTAAAATGGCATTTATCCACCCCAAGAGCAGCGGTGGTGTGCTGGTTGAGCTGTACGAAATTACGAATAAATAATCCAATTTTTCCTTTACAAAAGCCTTATACAAAAACGCCCTGCAAGGTGAATAACCCGGCAGGGCGTATGTTATCATTAGGGAGAATTTGGAGGGCAGGCAACATGAATCACAGACTTAATCGCATCCTTCAAGGAATCTTCTGGATTCTTGTTTACCTGTTTCTGACTCTGCTGCCCGTTCTGGTGATGTTCTTGCCGCCCCGCCCGCCGGGACGGGAGTTTATCCGTGAATTTTCGGTAGCATTAGGTTTTGTGGGGCTGGCGATGATGGCATTGCAATTCGCTCTTACGGCGCGCTTCAAAACCATTAAGTCCCCTTATGGAGCGGATGTGGTTTACCACTTTCACCGGCAAATTTCAATACTGGCATTTGTTCTTATTGTAATCCACCCGATTTTGCTCTTTGTCCCGCAGATTCATCCCGTCAGCATTTTGAATATTTTTTCACCCGAAACACCGTGGCGGGCTCGTTTTGCAGTTACTTCGCTGATTGCGCTTTCAGCCTTGATAGGGATGGCTTTATGGCGCAAGCCGTTGAAAATTGAATATACCCGCTGGCGAATCTGGCATGGCATACTGGCCACGGCGGCGGTGGCTTTTGCCATGCTGCACGTGTTAGGGGTGAACTGGTATATTAATGTGCCGTGGAAACGGCTGCTTTGGGCGGCTTATTCGATTTTCTTCGTTGGATTGTTGTTTTACACCCGGGTCTGGAAGCCGTGGCAATTGTTGCGCACTCCCTATCGTGTGCGAGAAGTCAAAGCGGAGCGCGGCAGCAGCTGGTCATTGGTTGCGGAACCAGCCGGTCATAGCGGCATGCAATTCCAGCCGGGGCAGTTTGCGTGGTTGACGGCTTTCAATTCCCCTTTCAAAGATGCGGAGCATCCCTTTTCCTTCTCTTCGGCTCCGGCAGCGGATGGCAGTGTGCGGTTTACGATCAAAGAACTGGGGGATTTTACCCGCAGGATTAAAGAATTAAAGCCTGAGGATATCGTGTATGTGGACGGCCCGTATGGGGCATTCAGCATTGACCGGCATCCGCATGCCAGAGGCTTTGTGTTCATTGCCGGGGGAGTGGGAATTACCCCCATGGTGAGTATGCTGCACACACTGGCTCAGCGCAACGACCAGCGCCCTCTGTTATTGATTTATGGCGGAAAAGACCTCGAAAGTTTGACTTTATACGATGAAGTCGAGGCTTTAAAGGAGCGCTTGAACCTGACGGTGGTGTATGTGTTGGAGAATCCACCGGACGGCTGGCAGGGGGAAACAGGTTATATTACCCGTGAGGTACTCGAACGCTGGTTAACACCGCAGCGCCAGAAAGATCAGATTGAAATTTTCATCTGCGGGCCGGTGCCGATGATGAACGCGGTCGAAGGCGTGTTGGCCGAGATGGGTTTCTTCGCCGGTGATGTTCACTCCGAACGGTTCGATCTGGTATAGTGGAGAATTGCCATGCGCAGCCGTTTGATCACATTACTCACCCTTGCAATCGGACTGGTAATCCTTTTGGTGGCTGCACTGTTTGCGGGCTTTCAGAGTGGTTTTTGGGGCTGACTCTCAGGCCGGTTGGGTGAGGGCATCCTGATCAATCAGGGTCTGTTCTTCCAGCTCGGCAACTTTCATGCCGCGTTCGATATTCACCCGGCTGAGCAGCAGCATACCAATGGCAAAGAAGAAAATCAACGAAACGATGCTCAAACGGCTGGCGCCGGTCAGAGTTGAAACCACCCCAAACAGGAACGGCCCGGCAATGTTGGCAAATTTTTCAAATACACTGAAAAAGCCAAAAAACTCTGCCGATTTGCTTTTTGGAATCATGCGTCCCATGACCGAACGGCTCAATGCCTGACTGCCGCCCTGCACGGTGGCAACCAGCGCGCCTAATGCCCAGAACTGCCACTCGAATTGAAGGAAATACCCCATAATCGAAATCAGGGTATAAACCGATAAACTGAGGTAAATCGCCTTTTTCGGCCCGATCCGCTTGGCCAACCGGCCAAAGAGGATGGCGAATGGCGCGGCCAGAAATTGCACCATCAGTAAAGTGCCAATCAGGGTAGTCTGACCGATACCAATTTCGTTTCCATAGGCGGTTGCCATGGTGATGATCGTGCCAATCCCATTTGCATAGACCCAGAAGGCCAGCAGGAAAATCGAGAGATCGCGGTAGTTACGGATTTCTTTGAAAGTGGTGGAGAGACGGCTGAAACTGGCTTGAACAGGGTTGAATTTTTCTTCGCCGGGCAGAATGCGCCGCTTGGGTTCGGAAACATATCTCAACAGCGGCAGGGTAAAGATAAACCACCATACCGCTACGGTTAAGAACGCCATGCGGGTCATCAGTTGGGTGATTTCGCCTTCCTGCTCGGGCGGGAAAAAGCCGGGTACGAACAGGATCATTGCCAGATTGATGGCCAGCAACACACCTCCGCCGATATAGCCCATGGCGTAGCCGCGCGAGGAGACCTGATCGAGCTCATCGGGCCTGGCTACATGAGGCAGCAAAGCGTCGTAATAAACCAGACTGCCGGCAAAGCCGATATTGCCTAAAATAAAAAAGAGTGAACCGAGCAGCCAGTCACCTGTGCGTACAAAATACAGGAGGGCTGTTCCGGTAACACCCAGCATCATAAAAATGGTCAGAAAACGTTTCTTTGCGCCTCTAAAATCGGCCATGGCACCCAGTATGGGGCTGATCACTGCTGCAATTAATGCAGAAATAGAAGTTGTAAACCCCCAGTAAGCAGTGGCGATATTCGGCGGCAGGTTGGCGGCAGCCACAGAGGTGTAATAAACCGGCAGGACGGCTGCCATAATCGTGGTGGCAAAAGCCGAATTTGCCCAATCATACATCGTCCAGGCCCAAATGGCACGTTTGCGTTTTTGTTCTTCCATGATTTCTCTCCAATGGATTTTCTTGGAATAGAAAGATTATACATAGTGAACGTAATCTATGGGCGAAAAATAAGTTAAGAGTTATTAACAATCCCAAGCCAGTTTTGTTTTAGGGTACAATTATGGATTGCCTGATTCAAAATTGATTTCA
The DNA here is from genome assembly GCA_003448875.1 of Anaerolineaceae bacterium. Classification (GTDB taxonomy): domain Bacteria; phylum Chloroflexota; class Anaerolineae; order Anaerolineales; family Anaerolineaceae; genus Bellilinea. The sequence continues at coordinate 1,251 of DLXG01000242.1, read as the reverse complement.
TGCCCGAGAAGCATGTTATAATAGAAAACAATTTCTAATAAAGGTTTTAATTTATGACCCAAAACGTCATTCGGGTAGTTGGTGCTCGTGAGCACAATTTGAAAAATATCACGGTTGAAATTCCCCGCGATCAACTGGTGGTCATCACCGGTCTTTCGGGCTCCGGAAAAAGTTCACTGGCCTTTGATACGATCTTCGCCGAGGGTCAGCGCCGCTACGTAGAATCACTTTCAGCCTATGCCCGTCAGTTTTTGGGACAAATGGAAAAACCAGATGTGGATTCGATCGAGGGCTTATCTCCGGCGGTCTCGATTGACCAGAAGGCAACTTCGCGTAACCCGCGTTCGACAGTGGGAACGGTTACCGAAGTGTATGACTACCTGCGCCTGTTGTTCGCACGGGTCGGTATACCTCATTGTCCGGTTTGCGGGCGGGAAGTAGTCCGTCAATCAGCCCAGGAAATTGTAGATGCGATTGAAAAGATGCCAGCCGGAACGCGCATCCTGATCCTTGCACCGATAGTGCGCGGCAGAAAGGGTACCTATCAGGCGGTCTTTGATGAAATCCGCAAAGCCGGCTTTGTGCGGGTGAGGGTAGATGGCACAGTGTATTCCTTGGATGATGAAATTACGCTCGACCGCTATAAGATCCATAATATCGAGGCGGTGGTTGACCGTCTGGTTTTGAGTCAAGCGGAGAGTGCCGAAGATGAACAGGCCGCCCGTTCGCGCTTAACCGACTCGGTGGAAACCGCCCTGAAAGTAGGGGAAGGCTATTTGATTGTGCAAAACCTTTCCAGCGATCCGCCTCAGGATCTGTTTTACTCTGAGCATCTGGCCTGCCCGGAACACGGCGTTTCACTGCCGGAGATCGAACCGCGTACATTTTCATTCAACACACCCCATGGGGCCTGCCCGGATTGTCAGGGGTTAGGCAGCAAACTTGAAATTGATCCCGATTTACTGATACCCGATAAGGAACGTTCCTTGAACGATGGGGCGATTATCGCTCTCGAATGGAACGGCCCGCGCGATCAGGGCGGTTATTACTGGCAAATGGTTGAAGCAGTGGCAGCCCGCTATCACATTGACCTGAATGCCCCGGTTTATACCATTCCGAAGGAAAAACTTGATAAAATCCTCTACGGTACGGGCGGCGAGGAAATTCGGGTGCACTTTCACGGTCGAAATGACCGGCAGTCATCTTATCAAACTGCTTTTGAAGGGGTCATTCCCAATCTGGAACGCCGTT
>DLXG01000086.1 GCA_003448875.1 Anaerolineaceae bacterium | reverse complement strand
GGGCCGGTCCCTCCACCTCTCTGGATAAGAGCGCCTTTTGGGGCTTATTCAATTGTTCTGGAGCAGAATATTAGCACAGGTCGAAATGGATGTCAACCGATTTGACCTTACAATTCTGCCAAAATGGCTCATAATTCTGCCGAGCGGGTGCGGATGCGCTCTTTTACCTGCTCGATGAAAGCCTGCACCGGCACATCGTTCTGGCGGCTGCCATCCCGACGGCGCAGGGCAATCGTGCGGCTGTTGACTTCCTGATCACCCACTACCGCCATATAGGGGATTTTGAGCAGCTGCGCCGAACGTATTTTGGCGTTCATGCGGTCCTGCCCCAGATCGGCTTCGGCGCGGATACCGGCTGCGCGCATTTCCTGCTCCAACTGGCGGGCATATTCGTTGTGCGAATCGGTGATGGGGATGATGCGCACCTGCTCCGGCGAGAGCCAGACCGGGAAATTACCCGCATAATGTTCCAGCAAAAAGCCGACCATACGCTCATGGGTACTGAGCGGTGCCCGGTGAATACACAGCGGCGTTTCTTCCTCGCCATGCCGGTTGATAAAGGTCAGGTTGAAGCGTTCCGGCACGGCAAAATCCACCTGATTGGTGGCAAGCGTGAATTCGCGCCCGATGGCGCTCCAGATTTGCACATCAATCTTTGGGCCGTAAAAAGCCGCCTCATCGGCCGCTTCCACAAACGGGACGCCGCCGTTGCGCATGGCATTCCGCACCATTTCTTCCGTCTTAAGCCACAGACGTTCGTTGTCCACATATTTTTTGCCCAAACCGCGTTTGTGGTGGGTGCTCAGCCGCATCACGTATTTTTCAATGCCGAACAGGGCAAAATATTTCAGGTAAAGTTCAACAACCGCCAGAAATTCCTGCTCGAATTGTTCTTCCGAGCAGTAGATGTGAGCATCGTTCATCTGCATTGAACGTACGCGCATCAAGCCAAACAACTCACCGCTTTTTTCATAGCGATAGCAGGTACCGTATTCCGCCAGACGGATGGGCAGATCGCGGTAACTGCGCGGCTTGGCCGCATAAATTTTATGGTGGAAGGGGCAGTTCATCGGTTTGACATAATAGCGCACCCCTTCCAGTTCCATGGGGGGGTACATGCTTTCGGCGTAATACGGCAGGTGTCCGCTGCGCAGGAATAGATCCTCTTTGGTCAGGTGCGGTGTGCGCACGCGCTGGTAACCGGCCTGTTCTTCCATTTCCTTCGCCAGTTTTTCCAGTTCTTCAATGATCACTCCGCCGCGCGGAAGCCAGAGCGGCAGACCCGGCCCGACTTCATCATCGAAGATGAAGATTTCCAGATCCTTGCCCAGTTTGCGGTGATCGCGCTTTTTGGCTTCCTCCAGCATTTGCAGGTAGCGATCCAGTTCCTCTTTGGTGCGCCAGGCGGTGCCGTAAATGCGCTGCAATTGCGGGTTCTTTTCGTCACCGCGCCAGTATGCGCCAGCCACGCTCATCAGTTTGAAGGCGGAAGGGTTAATCTGAGAGGTATTCTGCACATGCGGGCCGCGGCACAGGTCCACAAAGTTGCCGTGGGTATAGATGGAAATTTCGGGCTTTTCCTCCAGCGGCTGGCCGTGCTCGTCGGTTTCACCGCGTTCAAGGTCATTGATCAATTCCAGTTTATAGGGCTGATTGGCAAATATCTTGCGGGCCTCGTCCGCACTGACCACCTTACGGACAAAGTCGTACTTACCCGCCACAATCTGCCGCATCCGTTTCTCAATTTTTTCCAGATCTTCGGGAGTGAGCGTGCGCGGCAGGTCAAAATCGTAATAAAAGCCGTTTTCTACCGGAGGGCCAATGGTGTACTTGGCTTCCGGGAACATCTCCAAAACCGCCTGCGCCATAATGTGCGACAGCGAGTGGCGAATGCGGTACAACTCGCTGTCTTCGTATCGTTCTTGCTTGTTCTGATCCATACTTTCACCTCCACGAAGTACCTTATTATATCAAAAAGCCGCATCCCTTCGTTAATCAAGTTTCGGCTTGATTTCTTTAAAGAATGCGGGTTGAGCCTCCAACCGCCCAACCCGCCTATGCCTTACACAAGAATAGATGCGAGGGCTTATTGGATGCAGGCAACCACCTCAATACCGTTCAGCGCCATGTGATAAAGGAAAATCGCGTGCAGCAAGTCACCATCATGCGGCAGGCCGCCCTGCTCAAGGGCTGTTTCAATGCTGCGGTGGTAGGTTTCAACCGCATTGGCCGGCACAATGATGCGGCGATGACGCTGACGGGCATTGGCATCCAGCCGCAGGTGCATGGCCAGCTGGTAGGTACACAAATCGGTACAATCCCCCACTACAATAAAAGTATCTACCTCAGGGTGTTGTTCCAACCAGCGATTGAGATCGGTATTCAATCCGGTAGAGATGGAGTTCTTTTCCAGAATGACCATCTGATCAAAGAACGGCAAGGCTTTAAAGGCTGCCACCGTTTCCGCTTCGGGTGTGCCGCGCACGCAATGCGGAGGCCACGCCCCAAACTCAATCGCATCCGGTTCGTGCGCATCCTGGCTGAGCAAGATATGGCGGATGCCGTGCGCCCACCCCTTGCTGAACAATTCAACAATCGGCTCTACAATGGCTGCGATTCGCGGGCTGGCCAGCGGGCCGATATGACAAAATCCTTCGATCATATCCACCGAGAGGATGGCCGCTCGTTCGGGATGCGGTGCAGCATGAACCAGCGGCAGAACCGGCCGCTCTGCCAGCCATTTTTCCACATAATCCACAAAAGGTTTGGACCGGATCGAAAGCAATTCGCTCATCTTGCCTCCTTAGTGTAAAATACACACAAATAGAGTTGAAAATAAAAAAAGATCATTAGTGTATTTATAACACCATTATACTGACTGAATAAAGGTTGTCAAGTCCACTTTGCAATTTCATTAAACCGTTTTTGTCCTTAATAAGGTATTATTAGAAATAATCCACCGGAATATTACCTTATCGAAACTTGATGATTCTACGCTATATCATCGGCCTGTTACCCTATCTGATCTCAGCGGGGATATGCATTTGGGTCGGGCGGTTAGCCACTACCCGCAAGCAGGATTTAGCATCCCGGGCGCTGGTTGGTTTAGCCTACTCAGAAGCATTGTGGGTGATTGCTTACATTCTTCAAATCATCAGTCATCGGATCGAAATGGTATTACTCTGGAACAATGTCCAGTTTCTGGCCGCATCCTTGCTGCCGGTTTTTTATTTTGGTTTCGCACTGGATTACAACTACCGCCAAATCCCCTTCAAACGGTTCAACTGGAAGTATCTCTTTGTGATCGCCGGCCTAATGATCGCCTTCATCTGGAGCGACAGCCTGCACGGGCTTTTCCGCATCAATCCTCAAGTTGTCCAAAGAGAGTTATTTTATGCGCTGGAATTTGAAAACGGGGCATTGTTCGGAATTTACACCATTTACGCTTACACCCTGATCATTCTCGGCACCCTGTTTTTTGTGGTTAAGTACATTGGGGCACCGCGTCTGTTCCGTGTGCAGGTTGGCACCCTGCTGGTTGGCACGGTCATCCCGTGGGTGGTCAGTATCATCACGGCGATCCAGTTGATCCCCATGGAACTGCATGATTTTGTTCCCCTGACGTTTGGGGTTAGCAACCTCATTATCGCCTGGGCTCTGTTCCGCCATCATCTGCTGGATATTGTGCCGATTGCCCGCGACACGCTCTTTGAAAACCTTGCCGATGC
>DLXG01000111.1 GCA_003448875.1 Anaerolineaceae bacterium | reverse complement strand
GAAACAGATAATCCTCCGCCCTTACCGCGTGAGTTTGTAGAATGGCGCTGGCTGCCGGAAGAGTTGATTCAAAATCAGGAACGGCGCAAAGCCTTGGATGAAGCGATTCAAACCCTTTCGCCGGCCTTACGGGCGGTTTTTATCTTGCGGGATGTGGAAGAACTTTCCACTGAAGAAACCGCGGCGATTCTTTCCATTTCAGCGGCAGCAGTCAAAGTACGCCTGCACCGCGCCCGGCTGGAATTGCGCGAAAAATTGGCGGCTTTTTTTGCGGCTCAAGAGAAAGGAACAACGCAATGAATTGCGAAGAGCTAATTCGCTACCTGTCAGATTATATTGATAACAATCTGGATGAGGATTTGCGCGCCGACGCTGAAGAACATCTGCGCCCCTGCCATAACTGTCATGTCGTGCTGGATACCACCCGTAAAACCATTCTCATGTATAAGGGCAGCCTGAAAGAGCCAATCCCTGCGCCGCGCCGTGAAGCCTTGTTTGACCGCTTGTTGAAAGCGATTGAGGAGCGCGACGATTGCCCTCCCGAAGGAATGGAATGATGTAACCTTTTGGAAGTTTCCTCGTCAAAATGGTAGAAATTCACACATACATTCCGAAGGAGGATTAAGCCATGTCTTTTGTCAATGAATCAACCGCCGATCGAATTATTCGCGTTGTGGTTGGCGTATTGTTGTTAGCCCTTGGATGGGGCGGGGTGGTGACCGGTACGCTCGGTACGGTTTTCAAATTCCTTGGTTTTCTGCCGCTGTTAACCGGCCTGATCGGCTGGTGTCCGGCCTATTCCCTGTTCAAATTCCGCACCAACTCTTGAAGCCGACTCCGCTGATCCGGCTGCTGGCCGGGTGATCAGAGTGATTTAGTTTGTTTCACTCGCGTCATCCCAACCAGCAGCCGGACGGTAAAACCGGCTTCGTCGAGGTCTTTCAATGACACCCGAACAATTTGAGCAAAAAGTTGCGGCGGCCCGTCAGCCGCTGGTGGTTGAGTTTTGGGCGCCGTGGTGCGGCCCGTGTAAGATCATGAATCCGATTTTAAAATCTGCCAGCGAGAAATACCGCGGGCAGGTGGAGTTGTTGAAAATCAACGCGGACGAATCACCCGAGTTGCTGCGACAATTAAAAATCTTCAGTATTCCCACTCTGCTGGTATATCGGGACGGAAAGGCGGTTTACCGCAAGGTTGGCGCTCAGCCGGCAGCCGCCATCGAAGCGTTATTTGCCGGTTTAGCCGAGGGAAAAGAAATTCAAAAAAGCGGCCCCACTCCCTTTGACCGCCTGCTGCGGCTGGGCGCGGGGCTGGTGATTGCCGGTATCGGCGTTACCGGTCAGATCAATTACCTGCTGGTACTGCTTGGAGGTGTGTTGGTGTTCAGTGCGGTTTATGACCGCTGCCCGATCTACCGTGCAGTTTCCAATTGGGTGAAAAACCTGCTGCAAAGGTCAAAATTACAGGCTTAAGGGCCGCTGACGGTTGGGTAACCAGCGTTACGCCAGGCAATAATTCCGCCGCTGACGCTGGTTACTTTTTCAAAACCGGCTTGCAGCAAAATATCCCGTCCTGCCTGACTGCGGTTGCCGGATCGGCAAATGACCACAACTTCCTTGTCTTTGGGGACTTCATTCACGCGGCTGGCAAGCTGGTCGAGCGGTATGAGGGTTGCGCCGGGGACATGCAATTCATTCCATTCTTCCGGTTGACGCACATCCAAAACGAAGGCACCTTGTTCGCGTAACTGGGCGGCCTGAGCCACCGAAATTTCCAGCGGCAACGCACGCGTGGCCGCCGGCGAGTTGTTCAATAAAAGAAGTGCTGTTCCGGCCACCAGTGCAAGTGCCAGAAATACTATCCACAGGGGGAAACGAGCATTTTTTGACGGTTGCAAGGATTTTTTCTTAGTCGTCATGGATCTTCCCTAATTTGGAGTTTGGATTTTTTATCTTTCCCTTTTGATTCAATTTTATGGGAAAGGTTGCAGTATGTGGGGTAAAATATAAATGGGCAGTTATCCCTGATAAGCCAAAGTGGAAGGGATATTTCCAGCATGTTCATCAGCCGGGAGAGTTTCAGCACCCATACCCTTGATGAACACCCGCAGGGTGAGGTAGTCAAACGGGTGTTATTTGCCGCCTTACGGGCGGTAGATCCGGCAACGGCGGTGGCGCGTTTTTTGGAACGTGAAGGCGATCTGTTATTTGCCGGCGGACGGAGTTATGATCTCAGCCGTTATCGCCGGGTTTTCATTGTGGGAGCGGGCAAAGCCGCCGCGCCGATGACCAAAGCCGCTGCCCGCATATTGGGAGACCGTCTCTCCGGCGGCTTGATTATTTGTAAAGAGGGTTTTCTGCGGGAGAATGCGCTGGGCGGAGCCATTCCGGAGCGTATTCAAGTTGCCGAAGCCTCCCATCCCGTACCGGATGGGCGCGGTGTGAACGCCACCCGGCGGATGCTGGCTTTACTCAACCGGGCGGGGGAAAATGACCTTGTGCTGGCGCTGATTTCCGGCGGCGGTTCGGCGCTGATGACGGCACCTGCTGAAGGAATCACGTTGGCGGATTTGCAAGCCCTTACCAGTTTGATGCTGGCTTGCGGCGCTACGATTGAAGAAATTAATACCCTGCGCAAACATCTGGACGAAGTCAAGGGCGGCGGGCTGGCGCGGGCGGCCGCAAAGGCTGATTTGCTGGCTCTGATCCTTTCTGATGTGGTCGGGGATCCGCTGGATGTGATTGCCTCCGGCCCGACGGTGGCTGACCCAACTACCTTTGCGGATGGGCTGGCTATTCTGCAGCGCTATGGGTTGATTGACCAAACCCCCCCCGCCATTCTGGAACGACTCCGCAGTGGTGCAGAAGGAAAATTACCAGAAACACCCAAACCGGGTGATGCCCTGTTCCGACGGGTGCAGAACCTGATTATCGCCAGTAATCGTCATGCGGCCCAGGCGGCTCTGGAAGAAGCCGAAGAATGCGGGCTGAATGGGTTGCTGCTCAGCACCTATTTGCAGGGAGAAGCCCGTCAACTGGGGCAGTTTTTAGGGGCGATTGCCCGTCAAATTCATACTACCCGCCAGCCGTTGCAGCCACCGGCGTGTCTGATTGCGGGCGGAGAAACGACCGTTACCCTGCACGGCGATGGTCTTGGCGGACGCAATCAAGAGGTAGCGCTTGGGGCAGTGCGCGCGATGGACGGCGCGCAGAATTTGCTGCTGGTAACGCTGGCCACCGATGGGGATGACGGCCCGACCGATGCGGCCGGCGCGGTGGTCAGCGGGGATACCTTGAAAAGAGGGCTGGCGTTGGGTATGAAACCGGAGGATTACCTCGAGAGGAACGATTCGTATCA
>DLXG01000052.1 GCA_003448875.1 Anaerolineaceae bacterium | reverse complement strand
GGCCGGTAATCAGCATGATGCGCGTTTCCGGACTGCGCAGACGCACTTTTTTCAACAGGTCAAAGCCGGACATGCCCGGCAGACGGATATCGCTGATGATCAGGGCCACCGGCGGACTACCGCTCAATTCCAGCAGCGCTTCTTCAGCCGATTGAATGACGCGCACCGAAAGCGTGCGGTCGAGCGTTTCTAATGCCAGCCGCAGCATCCGCCCCAAATCGAGAGCGTCTTCCACAATCAGGATGCGTTTCATGGCAACCTCCCGCGCAGGATGAGCAAGGTATACCCAGTATACCGGAAAAAAGACCTGAAAACCAAGCCGTCTGCCTTACAAATTCTTAAGTGAGGGACCCTCAGCCAAGAAAATTTTTTACGAATTGCTCCGATCATCAAGCATTCAATCGGCTTGTGGTACAATCTCCCCTGCGATGATCAACCTCGACCACCTCAATGATCAACAACGCGCCGCCGTGACGGCTCCGCTCGGGCAGGTGCTGGTGCTGGCCGGCCCCGGCTCGGGCAAGACCCGCGTACTCACCCAGCGGATTGCCTACCTCATCGAAGGGATGGGTGTGCGCCCCCACAATATTCTGGCAGTAACCTTTACCAACAAAGCCGCCCGCGAGATGCAGCACCGGCTGCAATCGCTGCTGGGCGATGACGGCGAAGGCGTCTGGCTGGGTACGTTCCATGCCAACTGCGCCCGCATCCTGCGGCGTGAGGCCCAGTACCTTTCCTTTGACAACAACTTTGTCATCATGGACAGCGACGACCAGCAGGCACTGGTCAAGCGCGCCATCCGCGAACTCAATCTGGACGAAAAGCTGTACCGCCCCACCAGCATTCACGCGGCCATCTCCACTGCCAAAAACAACCTGATTACACCGGCCGATTTTCCCACCCAATCCTACCGCGATGAGATCACCAAGCGCATTTACGAACGCTACCAATCGCTGCTGCGCGACTCCAACGCCGTAGATTTTGACGACCTGCTGCTGGAAACCGTGCGCCTGCTGGTGGACAACCCCCACGTCCGCGAACGCTACGCCCGCCGCTTTGAGCATATTCTGGTGGATGAATTTCAGGATACCAATCTGGTGCAGTATGAATTGCTCAAACTGCTGGCCTCGATTCACGGCAATTTGTTTGTGGTGGGGGACGAAGACCAGTCCATCTACCGCTGGCGCGGCGCCGATTACCGTAACATGCTGCGCTTTGAACAGGATTTTCCCGCCTGTCAGAAAATCCTGCTGGAGCAAAATTACCGCTCCACCCAAACCGTGCTGGACGCAGCCCGGGCCGTAATTGACCGCAATAAACACCGCACCCGCAAGCACTTGTTTTCGGAACGCGGTGCCGGGGAACGGCTGGTGCTGTACGAAGCAGTGGACGAACACGCCGAAGCCGCCTTTGTGGTGGATACCATTCAACAATGGGTGAACAGCGGCAAAGCGCGCGGCAGTGATTTTGCGGTAATGTACCGCACCAATGCCCAGTCCCGCCTGCTGGAAGAAGCCTTCCTGCGGGCCGGCCTGCCCTACCGGCTGGTGGGCGCGCTGCGCTTCTACGGACGGCGCGAGGTCAAAGACCTGATCTGCTTCCTGCGGCTGGTACACAACCCGGATGATGAGGTTTCGCTGGCGCGGGTGATCAACGTGCCGCCGCGCGGCGTGGGAGAAAAGACGATGGTGGCCCTGCAGCTGGCCGCCCGTCAGGCCGGCCTGAGCGCCGGTCAGTTATTGATCGAACTGGGAGAAAAGGGCGAGCAATCCGCTCATTGGGGGCGGTTTAGCGGGCGCAGTATTCTGCCGCTGGCCGATTTCGGCAGTCAGCTGGCCGGCTGGCGGCGGGCGGTTGCCGAGGGGTTGAGCCTGCCCGGACTGTTCGACCGCATCCTGCTGGATACCGCCTATCAGGAATACATTGACGATGGCAGCAACGAGGGCAAAGAGCGCTGGGATAACGTGCAGGAACTGCGCCGTCTGGCCTACGAATTCCGTGAAGGCGGCCTGACCGCCTTTCTGGAAAATCTGGCGCTGGTGTCGGATCAGGACACCCTGCCGGAAGAAGCCGGTAACGCCGCCACCCTGCTGACCTTACACGCTGCCAAGGGCTTGGAGTTTCGCTTTGTGTTCATCATCGGGCTGGATGAAGGCTTGCTGCCGCATGCCCGCTCCAAAGACGACCCGGAAGAAATGGCCGAAGAACGGCGGCTGTTATATGTCGGCATCACCCGCGCCAAAGACCGTGTCTACCTGGTGCGGGCGCATCAGCGCAGCCAGTACGGCGGCCCGGAGATTCAGGAACCCTCCCGCTTTCTGGAAGACCTGCCGGAATCCTTAATTCAGCGGCAGGGGCAGCGCCGCCACCGCGAAGTGTGGGAAAGCCCCGAATCGCGCGCCCTGCGCAGCCGCGTTCTAAGCCCCAATCATCGCCCGGCCTCGGCCGCGCTGATTGAACCGCGCTTTCACCCCACCGACCGCGTGCGCCACCCGGTCTGGGGTGAAGGCATCGTGATGGAAAGCCGCATTCAGGACGGCGACGAAACCGTGGATGTGTTTTTTGAAAGCGTAGGCTTCAAGCGGCTGGTGGCCTCGCTGGCCAATCTGGAAATCCTGCCGAAGGGCTGAGCGGAACCCCCGCTAGGGCGTTAGCGGATAGGCGGCCATACGGCTGGAGAAGTTCCTGTCAGTGGGGAAACAGTCTCCGCCGTTGAAGACAGCCAGTCCACCGCACTGCTCGATCCATTGCATGGCGGGCAGGTCGAGCGCGGCGCAGCCGATGTAGACCGCAAACGCATCCGCAGGCGAGCGGTTAGCCAGCACCCAGCCGGTCAACGCCCGGCGCAGGGCGGGCGGATCAGTCCGGTTGAGCCGCAGGTGATTTTCCAGCCGGTCGGGGTCTTCGTCCGGTTCGTGAAACTCACTGCCGTGCCGGCCGGCATACAACACCCCTTCCAGCGGCAGGGCAGCCTGCAATTCGTCAAGCGCCGGCGCACCGATCAGCACCGGCAGCACACCCGGCAGGATGAATAATTCTCTCAATTGCTCAACGCCTTCCTCATTCAGGGGGGAGACGGCTTCGTAACTCACGAACAGGCGCGTGATCGCTTCCTGTTTCAAACGCTCGTACAGGGATGGGGGACCGATGGATTCCATGCTGGTAATCATTAATCAGACTAATTTTATCGTAATTTTACCAGAGCAGCCGCCTCCCGAGCGGTTATCCAAACGGCAGCACGGATATTTCTTGCGGCTCGTGCTACAATTAGAAAAAGGATGGGCTGAAAAATGACCTCTGCCACAGCGAACGCGAATCCCGACCAGTTGGAAGAATACCGCCGCTCCTATTGCCAGCGCAAAGAAGAAAAACAAAAACAACTCATGGCGTTGATAAAAGAAGCACGGGCGGTCGCGCTTTCAGCTGCTCAATTGCTTAAAAGCCAGTTTGGAGTAAGCCGAGTGATGATGTTTGGATCCCTGACTCGGCCTTTGTTATTCCACTTTAACTCGGATATTGACCTTGCGGTATGGGGATTGCAAGAAAAAGAATATTACCGCGCAGTTGGCATCTTGCAATCTCTTCATCCCAAATTTGCTGTGGATGTGGTGAGGTTTGAGGAAGTCTCGCCTGCTTTGCAAGAGATCATCCTCAACGAGGGAGAGGAACTATGAATGATTACATCGCCCTTGCAGCAAGAATAAAAGTCGTATTGAAAGATGTAGAAAAAAGCATTGACCGTGCCCATGTTTTGATGAAGAAAGCCCTCCAGACCAACGATGATGGTTACTGGGACGGTGTAGCCCTCAATCTGCACGCTTTTTACACAGGATTGGAGCATATTTTTGAAGATATCGCCAGAACCATCGAACAAAGTACCCCGACTGGACGAGACTGGCACACCGATCTTTTAACTCAAATGGCAACCGCTATACCCAATCTCCGCCCAGCCGTCATTTCTCAAGAAAGTCGGTATTGTCTGGATGAGTACCGCGGCTTTCGTCATGTGGTTAGAAACGTATATACCTTCAATCTTTTCCCAGCCAGATTACAGAGCCTCACCGAAGGTTTACAAAAGTGTTTCGATGCCGTTCAAAACGATCTTTCCAGGTTTGTGGCCTTTTTGGAAAGCATGGATTAAGGGTTTGTAATTTCTACAACAAATCAAAAACTCACCGCAAGGTTATCGTCTCCTCTGCCCGAATTTTCGACCTCTCCACCCGCCAGTATTGGGTGGCGAACGACTCTAAAAAGTAACGGTCATGCACCACCGCCAGAATCGTGCCGCGGTAGTTTTGCAGGGCCTGTTCAAAGCGCGTCCGCGCCGGGATATCCAGATGATTGACGGGTTCATCCAACAGCAGCAGGTTACAGCCCTGCGCAACCAGACTGGCCAGCATCAACCGGGCACGCTCGCCAAACGAGAGCAATTTGACCGGAATGAACACCTCATCCCCCTTGAACAGAAACTGAGAGAGAAAGGCACGAGCCGCAGTTTCATTCCAGCCGGATACCTCTTGAATAACCTGAAAGGCATTCTTATCGGCGGGTAGGGTTTCCTGTTCCTGAGCCATGTAGCCAACCCGTACCTGACTGCCCAAACGAATCTTTCCATCCAGCGGGGGGATTGCCCCAATTATCGTGCGTAACAGAGTGGTTTTCCCGCAACCGTTCGGCCCCAACAGCGCCGTTCGGCTGCCATAGCGCAGGGTCAGGTTCAAATCACTCAGCAAGGCTGGATGACCGTAGCCCACAGCCAGATTTTCCAGCACCAGCACGTCCCGCCCGCTTTCCGGCAGACTGCCGAAATCAATTTTCATCTCCCAACTGCGGGCTGGTTTGTCAATGCGTTCTTCATTTAACAATCGTTGAATGCGTTTTTCGATATTTTTGGCTTTTTGCACCGTTTCTTTTGAGCGGTTGGCAAAAAAGCCGGCGCTGAATCCATCGGTGTTGGCGGGATCGGCTTTACCGCCCTTGCGAAAACGCGCCCGCGAACGCACCTGGGCCGCTGCTGCCCGCAGGCGGGCAATTTCAGCCTGCTGATCCTGATAGGCCTGCCACTGACGTTGACGCTCGGCGGCGGTCGCTTCCAGATAAGCCGTGTAATTACCGGGGTAGACCCGCGCGGTATGGGTATGGGCATCCAGTGCCAGAATGTGGGTGGCAACCCGGTCGAGAAAAGTACGGTCGTGAGATACAATCAAAGCCGCGCCGCTGAAATCCAGCAGCCACTCTTCCAGCCATTCCAGCATTTCCATGTCGAGATGATTGGTCGGTTCATCCAGCAGCAACAAACGCGGGCGATGAATGAGCAGACCTGCCAGCGCCAGACGGGTCTTTTGACCCCCGCTTAACGCACTTACCGGCAGGTCGGGCGGCAGATGGTTCAGGCCCAGCCGGGCCAGCACTTGCGGCGTTTCCCCGCCCGATTGAGCAGCAGCCTCAATCTGGGACAGCAGGGCGTCATATTCACTCTGCAATTCTGCTGAATGAAGCGGATTCATCAGTGCCGCGGCCACTTCAGTCAGTCGGGCAGTCAACAGGGTGAGGTTGCCCTCTAAACGGCTCAAATAACTCTGCAGGGTGTCCTGCGGGTCAAAATGAATGCTCTGGGGCAAATAGCCCACCCTGAGCGTAGAGGGGATGAAACGGATGACACCGCTATCCGCCTTTTCCTCAGCGGCCAGAATGCGCAGCAGGGTTGTTTTGCCGCAGCCATTTGGGCCGATCAGGCCGATTCGCTCGCCGGTATTGAGGGTAAACGAGACATCCTTCAGGATGGTTTCAATTCCGTAAGATTTGGTTAAGTTTTGAACACTAAGCATTTCAGCAACCTGTCTAATGAATACAAAAATCCGAAGGCAGAAGCCTTCGGACGAATACGCAACCATGCGCGCTCCGGGCGCTGCCACAAAAAATCCACTTTTTACAGGTTGCTGCTGATCATTTCACCTTCCTTGAATAAGTACCCGAGGGCAGTATACCACAAACGGAAGGTTACAGCCTAATTTTCCACAATCTCATACGAATAGGTAATTTCCGCCACGCCGCGCACTGTATTGGATACCGAGCAGTATTTTTCTTCCGAAAGGTGAATGGCCTGCTCAACCGCTTGCGCCGTTAGACCCTTGCCGCCCAGGCGGTATAACAGGTGTATTTTGCGGAAAGTCCACGGCGGGTCACTATCCTGCACGGCCTCGGCTTTGATCTCCAGAAAGGTCAACTCGATGCGCTTCTTTTGCAGGATGTTGACCACATCCACCGCCGTGCAGGCCGAAAGCGCCACCAGCAGCAACTCGGACGGCTTCATGCCCACCCCTTCGTCGGGAGTGGAAAGAACGACCGAGTGCTTGGTTGAATCGATCCCCACAAAACGCTGTCCACCAATCCATTGTACCGATGCTGATGCCATTGAAGAAACCCCTCAATCAAAAATGTTTATTTTTCAAATAAAGCCGCCCATCCTTCACGGATGCGGCGGAAACTATCTTCCAGTGCTTCGGGCAAAACCCGTGTGCCGGCCAGGGTAGACATAAAATTCGTATCCCCTGCCCAGCGCGGGACGATGTGAAAGTGAAAATGCTCGGCAATGCCCGCGCCGGCCACACTGCCGATGTTTTCCCCCACATTAAAACCTTCCGGCTTGTAGACGGTTTGCAGTACCTGCAGCCCGCGGTTGAGCAGTTCGATAATCTCAACGCGGGTGGCTTCATCCAG
>DLXG01000188.1 GCA_003448875.1 Anaerolineaceae bacterium | reverse complement strand
AGCGTGCGCGGCAGACCCAGCCCCGAACCGTTAAGGGTGTGGACGAAGCGGGCTTTGCCGCCATCGGCCGGGCGGTACTTGATGTTAGCCCGCCGCGCCTGAAAGTCCATCACATTGGAAACCGATGAAACCTCCAGCCACTCGCCGCAGCCGGGCGCCCACACCTCAATATCGTAGGTGATGGCGGCGTTGAAGCCCAAATCGCCGGTGCATAGCTGCACCACCCGGTAGGTCAGCCCCAGTTCGGCGCAGGTCTGCTCGGCGTCGGCGACCATTTTTTCCAGTTCGCGCATGGATTCCTCCGGGCGGCAGAAGATGTACATCTCCACCTTATCGAACTGATGGCCGCGCTTGATGCCGCGCACATCCCGCCCGGCGCTCATCTTCTCACGCCGGAAGCAGGGCGTATAAGCCGTGTAGCGGCGCGGCAGGCTGGCTTCTTCCAGAATCTCGTCCATCAGCATACCGGTCAGCGGCACCTCGGCGGTCGGCACGTTCCAGAAGTCCTCTTCGGCATCGTGATAGAGGTTATCTGCGAATTTCGGTAACTGCCCTGAGGCAAACAGCGTCTGCGATTTGACCATGAAGGGCAGGTAACGTTCTTCGTAACCCTGACGGATGTGCAGGTCGAGCATCCACGCAATCAGCGCGCGCTGCAAGCGCGCCCCGGCCCCATTCAGGATGTAAAAGCGCGAACCGGTGATCTTCACGCCGCGCTCAAAGTCAATAATGCCGAGATTGACACCCAGATCCCAATGCGGCAGAGGCTCAAAATCGAATGGCGGAATTTCGCCGGACTGGCGCACGACGCGGTTGTCGTGCTCACCCGTGCCGTAAGGGGTATCGGGATGAGGAATGTTGGGAATCGTCGCCACCAGCGCTTGCAGGTCACTTTCAACCTGCCGCACCTGCTCGTCCAGTTCGGCAATCCGCTCACCCAGCGCCCGCATGGCCTCAATTTTGGCCTGCCGTTCGGCCGGGTCTTTCATCCGCCCAATTTCTTTGGAAACCGCATTGCGTTCGGCTTTTTTGGCTTCCACATCGGTCAAAAGCGCCCGCCGGCGCGCGTCCAGTTCCAGCACGCGCTCCACCACTCCCTCTTCCATCTGACGGTCACGCAGGGCTTTGCGCACGACTTCGGGTTTTTCACGAATCAGGTTTAAATCCAGCATCAACACACCTCCACAAAGATGAATACAAAACCCCCGCGCCCGTGCAGGACGAGGGGGGAGCATCTCGTGGTGCCACCTGCTTTCGCCGCACGCATCGGCTGCGGCCTCGTTAGCGGAGATAACGGTTCCGTCCGTCCTTCTTACGGCCTTATGCAGCCCCTGCGAAGGCAACCTGCCTGCTCAAACAGGCAACCGGAGTGGAGTTCACCGCTTGGTCGTCCGGCTTGCACCTGCCGCCGGCTCTCTGAACGGCCAGAGGCGGTTACTGGATTCCGGGTTGGTCTTTCTCGATGATGGCATTATACCTGAGGGTGAAAACCTGTCAAGGAAAACACCCGCTCATTCCAAAATCACATACTCACGGCGCAGGCCGTAGGGCTGAAAGTAATCCTGCACCAGATCATCAATCTGAACGGGTTCGTTAGCCCTGTCTATATCATATAAATACATTCCCGCCAGATACCGATCCGGGATACCATCCTCAGGTACCGTCCACATCAACACCCGCCGGGTATCCAGCCACTGGGCTTCCATGATGGCCTGTTTGGGCGGTACAGCGAGATCCTCAGGTGGGCGGCAGAGATCGGCTACCGCCAGCCTTTTGACAATCGGGTTTGGCCCGCCAAACGGACTGGATGTCAGCAAAAAGCGGCGGCTGTCTGGATTCCAGCCCGCCAGCCGCAGCACCCAGCCCTGCGTATAACGGCGTACTTGCAGCGTCTGTAAATCCATCAGGCTCAAGGTGACCCAGTTGTAGGTCTTTTGCGGAGCGTTGTCTACATCCGGCTGATTCCAGAAAGCCAGAAATTGCCGGTCAGGTGAAAAAGAAAAGGTCCATGGATTGGCATGGATGAGGGACAATTCTTCAATCATAACCTGCGGCTCAACCTGCACAAAATACAATGTCGTTTCGGCGCGCTCGTCAAAATACGCATTGCGGGTTGTGGTGGTGTAAAAACCGCTCGAATCAAGCCGCCAGACGATGCTCCGCTGGCCGGTCAGGTAACATACCTCGGGATCGGGACAGGCCGGTTCGAGGGGAATCACCTGTTCCCGTCTGCTTTGACGATCGAACAGGCTCAAACCCTGCGGATGATCGGAAATGGTATAGCGTCCATCCGGTGAAGTCACTCCCGTTTGTGCTGGGGTTTCTTCCAGCAAGGTTATCTTTCCATCCGGCAGGCTGACCCGGTAGCGTTCGCCGATGGTACTTTCCGTCCCCAACCCCCATGGTTCGGCAAAGACATATATATTCAATGCTTCCGTCGTGCCTGTTTTCTCTGGGGAGGTTTCCCAATCCAATTGAAGATATACCCGTTCTGCAAGGGGATACTGCTCATGCGTCGTCCGAGGACTGAATTCGCCAATTTCCAGAAGGGTATTTTCTAAACGGTCGAGGATGCGCAGGGGAATTCCTTCCAGCGGTTTTTCCGACCGTGAAACTTCCTTCCCCTTGGTCAGAAAAGCAATGTAGCGGCCGTCCGGTGAAAGGTGCGGCCCAACCGCATCGGCGGGCAGTTCTACGGGCGTCTTCTGACGGGTTTGCTCATCCCACAACCAGACCTTGTTCTCGTTGACGTAGAGAATCTGAATTGAAGCGGCCGGCGGTGGCACATCCTCCGTAGGTGGCAGACAATCGAATAATTCCGGCGTGACCGAGGGAGTCAGGCTGGGGCGAGGGGTGTTGGTTGGATGGGGGGTGCGGCTGGGTGTCAGCGAGGCGGTGGGGTCAGGCAAGTTTACTTGCATTGTGGCTGTCGGTGTTTCCGTTTCGATTGGGAGGGGCAAAGATTGACAGGCTGCCCCAACCAAAGCCACAAGTAAGAGAATTATGGAGGACTTTATCATTATTTTTGTCCGATCTTTGATTAATTCGAACGACCTGATCGAGGGTTATTTTCATTATAATGGGTTATGGCAATATCAAAAATGCCCAGATCTCTCAGCCTGAATTACCTGACCATCCCCGCTGATCAAGCCGGCATTGACATTCTAGGTGAAAACGGCTGGCTGCTTCGCTTACCGTCCGGCGCAGCCGGATCATACCGCGCAGCGCAGATAGACGACTACCGGCATCTGCCGCGCCATCGCTTCCGCTGGCTGCCGCCGGTTGCCCTCTCCCTCACCGCACAGGTTTCTGAACCCGACCTGCCCGGCACGTGGGGTTTCGGCTTCTGGAACGACCCGTTCAGTTTCTCGTTCGGGGCAGAGGGTAGTGTCCGCCGCCTGCCGGTACTGCCCAACGCAGTTTGGTTTTTCTATGCCTCCAAACACAACTACCTCAGCCTGCGGGATGACCTGCCCGCCAACGGCCTGCTGGCGGCCGTTTTCCGCTCCCCCTTAATTCCTTCGATCCTGCTTGCCCCTGCGCTGATTGGGCTGCCGTTGCTGGCCATTCCGGCAGCCGCCCGCTGGCTGCGCCGCCTGGGCCGCCTGGTTATTCAACAAGATGCCAAACAGGTGGATGTAGCGGTTACACAGGCTCACCACTACCGGCTGGAGTGGCTGACAGACAGGGTGCAATTTTATGTGGACGGCGCACTCCATTTTGAAACCACCCTCACCCCGCGCGGCCGGCTGGGAATGGTTATCTGGATTGACAATCAATACGCCGCTTTCACGCCGCAGGGCAACGTGCGGTTTGGTACACTGCCCAATGAGCCGGCTCAAATGCGAATTTCACAACTCCGCATTCAATAAAAAAACGCCCCTCTTGTGAGGGGCGTTGAATTTACATTCTCAACAATCTTATTCCTGTAAGAACGAGCGCAGGAACCAGGCCATTTTTTCATGCTGGCGAATCAGGTCGGTCAGAAAATCACTGGTACCGACATCGCCGTGCTTTTCCAGACTTTCGTCAATATCTTTGCGCAGTTCGCGGATGATGGTCTCGTGGTCGGCCAGCAGGTTAGCGATCATGGTCATCGTATCGGGATATTCGCCGGGGTGTTCACTCAGGCGGGTCAGTTGCAGATATTCGCGCATGGTCCCAACCGCTTTTCCGCCCAAAGCGCGGGCGCGCTCGGCCACATCATCCACAATATCATCCAGCATTTCGTACTGTTCCCCAAAGAACTTGTGCATCGGGTCAAAACTGGGTCCCAGCACGTTCCAGTGATAGTTATGGGTCTTCAGCATCAGCACGTGCTCATCGGCCAGCAGGCGGTTGAGCATGTCAATGACTGCTTCACGATTGGATTGGGTAATCTCAATCTCGGGGTGTCGTTCGTCAAAAATTGTATTCGATTTTAAGGTTGCCATTTTCTTCCTCCAAACTTAGATGGAATTGGTTTGTGATTGACAATCGGCGCAAACACCGTAGAGATCCAGCCGGTATGTGGAAACCTGAAAGGCCGACTGGGCTTGCAGGGCCGCCACTACTGGTTGAACATCCACATTTTCGCCGTCATAAATTTGCCCGCAACGGGTGCAAATCAGGTGAGGATGCGGTTCGGGATGAAAGGCATCGTAACGGCTGCCCTGCAAATCACCGCTGATTTCAATGACCTCCCCCATTTCTTTCAGCAAGGCAACGGTTTTGTACACGGTTGCCAGGCTGGTCATCGGAAAATCACGGCAAACACGGCGATAGACCTGTTCCACAGTGGGATGATCCTGCGCGGAGATAAAGGCGCGCAAAATAGCCACCCGTTGAGGGGTCATGCGGTAGCCGTTCTTTTGCAGTCTTTGGAGAATATCCCGTAAGCGTTCCTCTGTGTTCATGGAAAACCTTTTCTTATCAATAATCATTTTCCAATAAGAATTATAATCAAAACGGAATGTTTGTCAAGTTAATCTTTGGTTAAAAATGGCAAATGGCGTGCGGTTGACCGCACGCCATTTGCACACCCAATTTCCCAAAACCCTTTACCTGGAGGCAAGATTTTGGCGGTTGAGCAGTTCCCGCTGCCCAACCAGTAAAACCCTGCTCAGCGGATGAATAATTGCAAAATCAAACCTACCAGCAGCAATAAACCATAACTGCGGTTTTGATAGAATGCCGCCGCAACAAAGTAAAGCGGCCAGCCGGCAGCCAGCCTTGCATCCTGTGGTTTTTCGGTGGGGCGCGGCTGACTGAACACCCGAATCACCGGCGGCAGGTAATACCATGCCAGCAGGACGATCAACATGACCGGCGAGAAGTAGCCCACCGCTACCAGTGTAATTACCGAGAGGTACTGCAAGGCAATCATGCCCAGCACGACATAGCGCGAACGAGTTTCGCCTAAAATCACCGGCAGGGTGCGGATGCCCTTTTCTTTATCCTGCTGTAATTTGTCAATGTGTTTACCAAAGATGACTGTGGTCGGCCCGAGCGCATAAGCCAGTGACGCCAGCGCCACATACCAGTCCCACTGGCCGGTGATCACATAATAACCGCCGCCGATCATCAACGGCCCCCAGACCAGCAACACGGCAATTTCACCCAGCCCGATATACTTGAGCGGGTAGGTATAGAACAGAACAAAGACCGCGCCTGCCAGCAGCAGCCACAGGGCCAGTATTCCACTCACCGCAACCAGATAAACACCCGCCGCCAGCGCAATCAAACCGGTTACGGCGGCATATAACAGGTGAGTTTTACGGCTCCACAGGCCCTGCTCTAACGGTTGAGGGCCGTATTGAGTGCGGTAGTAATTATCCGTATCCACGCCGCGCGAGTAATCGGTCAGGTCGTTCAGCAAATTGTTGGTGGCATGGGCAAAGATCAATCCAATCACCAGCATCAGCCAGCGCACCACGTCGAACTGCCCCGCGCGCAATGCCAGCAGACCGGCTATAGCCGCCGATATGAAGGTCATAATCAGCACCGCTGCGCGGGTGGAGATCAGCCATTTGGAAACGACATCCAATCGTTCCCATTCGTCCCGTTCCACATGCGGAATAACCTGTAAGGCCTTGACCCACATCTTGACGTTGACCATAATTACCTCACAATTTCAATCTTAATGGTTATTATCTTGAAAAGCAGCCGAATGTAAAGGCTTTTCAGAAAACTCTAATTCAATCTTAATCCTGACCAGTTCCCCCAACTCGGGGGTAAAGGATTAATCTCATGGATCTTTTCGCTCAGGGGGCTTTTACCCGTCTTTTCAATCTTCTGGTTTGGCGGGCGGTAACGGCAGATACCAGAGACCCTCGCTGCCATCTTCCTCGCGTATCCTTTGAGGATGAAAGGCAGCCAGCCAGGCGGTATAAGCCCCCACCAGCGCGTTCAATTCGCCTGCCGCGTAAATCATCTCGTAGGGCAGCCTGCCCAATAATAACCGGCGACGGGTTACCTCTTCAAAAAAGTCCATCGGGTCTTTGAGCGGCAGTTTTTCCTCAAATAAAATCAACTGGCGCTGCAAGCGACCCTCCAGCGTGCGCGATTCAAACAAACGCCCTCCACATAACTCCATAAAGGATGCCTGTGCCGAAAAACGCAGCCATTGCCGGTCTCCTTCCTCAACCGGGAAACGCCGATACCCCAGTTCCTGCAATTGCTGAATGAGCACGTTCGAGCGTTGTCTGGCACTGCGGCTGTCTTTCTCTACCACTCCGGCTGCGCTGATGCCGGCACTCGCCTCCATCCGCTCTGCGGCTTCTTTTCTCAGCCTTCCGAACAGATCATCCCCAAACTCAGGGAAGAGCCGCTGCTGCATCTCGGCTGGTGGAGCTTCCCGCGCCGGTTTGTAAAAACTATTGACTGCCGCCAGCACCTCCGCCTGACCAGCAGCAAAGGCCAGCACATCCTGAATTTTTCCCCCGCCAATCGCCAGCAATCGTTTGTCGGCATCCAGCGCTACATAAGTCATCCCCTCCCGTCCGCCGCCGGGGTCAATTCCCAAAAAGACCGTTCGATCGCTGACCATCATATATTTAGTGTAGACCAGAAACTCAGGCAGCGCAACCGCTTTCAACCATAAAACCTGTCTTGACATGTTCAATGAACCCACTTTACAATCCTAATCAGGATAAATCATGTCTAAATTAACCGGCCTGTTCCTGATATTGATAACCTGTTTTCTGGGCGTACTGATCACGGGCTGCACTTCGCCTGATCATGAACCCATACCGCTTCCATCGGTTACGAACACTCAACCGCCCAGCCAGACCCCCTCCCCGAGTGCCACCCTCACTCCCAACCCCTCACCAACTGCTACACTTACCCTTACCCCAACCCCCACACTACATCCGCTGACCATTCAATCCATGCGCCAGCGGGAATATCCCGGCAGCGAAATTACCTTCGAGGAAAAACTGGCCTCGGGGGCGAATTATGAGCGCTATCTGGTTTCGTATCTTTCGGATGGGCTAAAAATCTACGCCCTGATGACCATTCCCTCCGGCGAGCCGCCTGCCGGCGGCTTTCCGGTGATCATTTTCAATCATGGTTACATCCCCCCGCGCGAATACCGCCCCACCGAACGCTACGTGG
>DLXG01000201.1 GCA_003448875.1 Anaerolineaceae bacterium | reverse complement strand
GTTGTAATCCTGAATGTTGCGTGCGCCGGTTTGTGAGAATTTATGGTAGCGGGCGTCCATCTCGCGCTGCAGCCATTGCAGAGCGCCGATGACCCGTTCGGTATCCACAACCACCGGTGCCAGCAGGTGAGGAATGCCGTTGTAACCGGTCAGTTCCACCCGCTTTGGATCCACCAGAATCAGGCGCATTTGAGCGGGGGTGTTGTTGAGCAGCAGGCAGGTGAGAATGGAGTTGACACATACCGATTTACCGGAGCCGGTGGTTCCGGCGATGAGCAGGTGCGGCATGGCAGCCAGATCAACCGCTATCGGTTTGCCGGCAACATCCTTGCCGAGTGCAAAGCGCAGCACCGAGCGGATGCGTTTGAAGGCATCACTTTCGAGTACCTCGCGCATGGAAACGCGGCTGATTTCGGTGTTGGGAACTTCAATACCCACGTAGGCCCGTCCGGGTACGGGGGCTTGAATGCGGATGCGCGGAGCGGCCAGCGCCAGCGCCAGATCGTCAGCCAGCGAGGCGATCTTGGAAACGCGCACACGGGTGCGCCCGGAGCGGGTTTCGATGAAGTCTGGTTCAACGCCGAAACGGGTGACGGTTGGCCCGCGCGAAATATCTACCACGTGGGCGGGCGCACCAAAGGATGCCAGTGTTTCTTCAATCAATCTGGCGCGTTCCTGTTCCACATTGGTCTGCTGGGCAGCGGGGGTGGCCGGGTCGAGAATCGCATCGAGCGAAGGCAGTTCCCATAGAATAGCCGGCGTTGTAGAAGTCTGCTGCGGCAGCGATGTGACCTGTGGGGGCGCGGGATGTTCGGCCGCTTGATTTTCAACCGTCACAGGCGAAGCGGAGGGTGAGGCCGTGGCAGAAGGGGTGGCTCGCTCGCGGCGCGCCGGACTTGAACGGGATGGGGCTGCCGGAGGCAGGGGTTGAAAATCGGGAGGCAGTTCGTCCGTTTCAGTTTCTACTTGAGAAGAGCGGGGACGGCTGCTAAGGGCCTGCGACATACGCTTTTGTAGACTGCTGAAGATGGGTTGAAGCCGGCGGATTAATTCGGGTATGGACAGGTCGAAGGTGAACACAATTGCAATGATCAGCCAGGCCAGCAGAACGATAAAGGCGCCGGCCAGCCCCACGCTGGAAGTGAGCAGGCGCAGCAAGAAACCGCCGATGTAGCCACCGCCTTTTCCCAATTCGGCCAGTTCCATTTCACCGCCGCCCAACAGGTGCATCCACGCCAGGATATTGAGGTACAACAATAAACCACCGGTCATCCGCTCGGCAGAAAGGCGCGGTAGTCTTTCAAAACTGCGAAAAACCAGCCACAAACCGACTGCGATGAAGAGGATGGGCAGAAGATAAGAACCCCAGCCGGTCAGGCGCGCAAGGAAATTGATCCACGCCCCGGTAATGGAAGAACGCTGCGAGGAAAGCAAACTGAGCAGGGTCAGCAGGCCGACAAACGCCAGAAACACCCCCAGCAGATCCAGTTTTCGGTCGAGCGAGAGCGAAGGGAACGAAAAACCGCTTCCGCCCGAGCTTCCCTTTGAGGCGCGCCCGCGACTGCTGGCTGGTGTGGAACGCCCGGATTTACGGGTTGCCGGACGTTCTGCTGTTTTGGCGCGTCCGCGTGAAGGGGTGGGTGCGGGGGATTTTCGGTTCTTAGAAGGATGTTTTGCCAATCCGAATCACTCCAATCGGAAAAGGTGTTCTATATCCATTATAGCCCGAATCCTTCAAAATGCTGGCGGTGGAGGGTGTAAATCTCATTTTCTTGCTTGCCTGCCCAACCTCAAGGAAAGGCGGCTGAATTGTTAGCAAAATATTCAAAGTCTGTAAGAGTTCCATTAGAGGTCTTACAAATCACTTGACTTGTGGTATTCGGAAAGAATAAAATGAAAGCATGGAATATAAGGACTATTATAAAATTCTGGGTGTTTCAAAAACAGCCAGCGAAGAAGAAATCAAAAAGGCCTACCGCAAACTGGCCATGAAATATCACCCGGACCGCAACCCCGGCGATAAGAGCGCGGAAGAAAAGTTCAAAGAGATTAATGAAGCCTACGAAGTGTTGGGTGATCCGCAAAAGCGCGCTCGTTACGACCAGTTAGGCGAATCCTACCATCAATGGCAGCAGATGGGCGGCCAGCCGGGTTCCTTCAACTGGGAGCAGTGGTTCACCAATGCGCCGGGCGGTGCGCGTACGGTGCAGGTGGATGTGGAAGACCTGTTTGGCGGGATGGGCGGCTTTTCCGATTTCTTCAGCGCCATATTTGGCGGCATGGGCGGAGAAACGGTGCGGCGCACAACCACCGGCCGCCGCACACGCCAGCCGCAGGCTTACGAACATCCGGTACAAATCACATTGGAAGAGGCATACCGTGGCACCACCCGCCAGATTCAGGTGGATAACCGCCGGATCGAAGGCAAAATTCCTCCCGGCGCTCAAACCGGTACCAAAGTGCGCCTGCCGGGCGGCGGTCCCATCGGGCCGGATGGCCAGAAAAGCGACCTCTATCTGGTCATTGAGGTTTTGCCCGACCCGCGTTTTGAACGCAAAGGCAACGACCTTTACACCGAGGTGCCGGTAGACCTTTACACCGCTGTGCTGGGCGGTCAGGTGCGGGTAGCCACTTTAAGCGGTGAAGTGATGTTGACGATCCCGCCCGGGACGCAGCCGGGTCAGAAAATCCGGCTGGCGGGCCGAGGTATGCCCGTGCTGCGTAATCCGCAAACCTTTGGGGATTTGTATGTTACTGTTAAAGTGCAGCTGCCCCGCCAATTGAGCGAGGAACAGCGCCGTTTATTTGAACAATTACGCGCGTTAGAGAAACAAAAATCGGCGGCCCGCGCCTGAGCCGCAAAAGAGGGTGGGTGGAGACGGGCAGGCAAGACCTGCGGCTTCAAGCCACTCTTACTCAACCTCACCGCATCCTTAACTGGTAATCAAGAGGTACACCATGAACAAGAAAACAATCTTACTCGCCTCGCTGATCATTCTTCTGACCACTGCAGCCTGCGGGTTTACATTTCAGATTCCCCGTTTTTTGGGTGAAGGAACATCCGCACCAACCGCCGAAGTGCGCGAAGCCACTGTCCCGGTCAGCCCGCAGGTTACTCTGCCGGCGGTTCCGACCCTTAGCGCACCACCGGATGGTTCTGCCCTCAGTTATACCGAACGGGACGCCCTGCTGACCTCGCTTTATGAGCGGGTTTCTCCGGGGGTAGTATCGCTGCTGGTGGAAAATGCTCAGGGCGGCAGCACCGGCTCCGGTTTTGTCATTGACCGTCAGGGTCACATTGTGACCAATTACCATGTGGTTGAAGACGCCACCGAAGTTGAGGTAGATTTCCTATTTGGTTTGAAGGTGCGCGGTAAAGTGATTGGCACCGACCTCGATTCGGATTTGGCGGTGGTGAAGGTGGATGTGCCGGAAGACGTGCTGGTGCCTCTCCCGCTGGGCGACTCGGATCAGGTCAAGGTTGGACAGACGGTCATCGCCATTGGCAATCCCTTTCAGTTGAACGGAACGATGACACTGGGGATTGTTTCTGCCAAAGGACGCACGCTCGAATCGCTGCGGCAGGGGGGGAGGGGCTCCGTCTTTACCCCCCGCGCGATAAACCCCAACGCGGCTCCCCTC
>DLXG01000308.1 GCA_003448875.1 Anaerolineaceae bacterium | reverse complement strand
CTGCGCATGAGCCCGGATAACCTCTGTCCGCGCAATGCGAGCCGCCCGCCACTCTGGGAAAATGGCTTGCTCTGCGTCATCCCGCAGACCGGCAATTTCATCTCGAATTTGATAGATTGTCTTACCTTCGCTCAAACCAGCAGTCACAATCTGTGAAATGCCCGTTTGTACATCCGGTAAAATGCCGGTTACCAGTTTACCCGCGTTTTGCCGCGCCCATTCTATTGCGGCCGGCTGAATGTAATCCCATGAGAGTTTCATTTGTAATTGACGCCCGGCGCTTTGGATGCCGGCTCTCGCGGCACTGAGTATATTGCTGGTCAAAATCTCGGCTAATTTCTCGCTCCACGTTTTCCACCATATCTGGTCATTCAAGCGGGCTAGCAGGAAGCCGGGCAGCGGTTCATCTTTTGTCACCTTTGCTATGCCCGTCAGGTCTTCGAGGAATTCGGCAAACCAGCGCACCAACGCTCGCTGTAACTCTTCCTCTACCCGTTCCAGAGCGCTTTTTACGCGATTTGCGGCATATTCGGGATGGTACGGCTCAACCTGCTTTTCCAAATCATGGGTATGGATAGTGAAAGGGTTGGACTTCCCCGACCTCCTGAGCGGGGAAAAGACGCTTTTGCAAACCGCCGTTGAGAAGAGAATCAAACACCTCAGCCGCTTCATCCGCCGTACGACAAACATTCAGCCTTGCCCGAATTTCGTTCTGCAAATCCAAAGGTAGAACATCACTCATAAATTGCTCGCGGGTTTTCCCTTTGAACAGTGCCACCGCATTCTGCCGCCAGCGGTGCAACTCGTATTTCGCCGCCCGCTCAAACAAAGATGAAAACTGCGCAGGCAGCCCGACAACCGGCGAACTTCCCCGAAACTCCCCTGGCACACCCAACCGCTCCTGCACGTATGCCGGGCTATATACCCCCATTGAGAGATATACCTGGTCAATCTGCGCCCGGCGTAGCTCGTCTTCGGGCGGCTCTAGGCCAACCCATTTGAATTGCAAATCTGGGCGGTGCATATAATCACGGATAATGCGGTCAAACAAGGCTTTGAGATACCCCGTGATGGGTCCAATCATCGAACGATAATGAGCATTTTCCATGCCCTGAACATACCCCGATCCACCGAGACCGGATGATGGAATGAGCCCAAATTCCGCTGGGTTGTTGCCAAACGCCCAGCAGACAACCTGCATCAGCCACTTGTCAACTTCAATTTTGTCCGCATCCCCCTGCTGCGGCTGAAAAATGGACTGCGCCCCATTGCCCGGTACAAACAAGATTTTGCTTGCACGCTGAATATCTCCCTTTGCCAATGCATCAAAATACTCAGTAAATGTGGCTAATTGCTCCGGCGTCCAATCCGGCGAAACACTCACCAGCACGCCTGGGATGTTGCCTTCCGTGAACCAACCCAGACGCACTGCATCATGACGATCCGCCGTGTTGATCGCCATGAGTGTCCACTCAATGGGACTTTCTCCATACGGCGTGTGGGTCTTCGTATTGAGCGGCGCGTAGATCAGGCAATTTGCTGAATAATGTGTTACCGGCATCCCATACAACATTTGCAAATAAGCCGGCTGCGGCGGTCTGGGTATACGCCCGCGCAAATCAAGCAACGGCCGGATGGTCGCGCCATCCACCAGATCCAATGATACCAATTTGCCATCTTGCACATCTGGATAAATCGTCACCGCGTCAATCGTCAACAATGTTTCTAGCAACTGATTTACCCACGAGTCAAAATCGTGTACACCGTCCGGTTGCTCAAAGAACTTTACTACTTCCTTTGTGACAACCTGATAACCAATTACCTGCTTTACACGCGGAATGATGTCCCACTCCAAACCGCGAATCGTCCGCTTGATCAGCTCGATGTTCAAACGGATTTCTTTGCTGGTTTGTGCCAGAGCGCGCAGCACAGAAAACGGCAATACGCCAAAACCAGCCCGCGGCACGGTCACCAGATTGATACCTGGCTGATACTCAAACAAACGCGGCGGCTCATCATCCAGTAATGGCTGCGGCGGCGCACCAGGACCAAATAAAGCCGCATTTGCTGCTTGCGCCATTTGAACCAATGCGCCCAACCGCTCGGTTAGATCAGTTTTGATTGCGTCCATTCTTCTCCAATTCCCTGCGATAGAAATCGGCAAGCCCCGCATAATTACCTTGCAAGGCATTAAAAGCCCCCACGGTTGCATCTACCTGATCATCGTGTTCAGCAGCCGGGAAAGCACAAATCTCGTCCAGCCAACTGGTGTTCCATGCACCACGAAGTAATCGAACCTTGCCCTGCTCCGCTCGAGCCAGAAATGCATTAGCACGCGTAACTTTATCCTTATGCAAAGTCACTCCCCGAAAAGCGATTCCCGCCAGTGTAGGTTCTGCATGTAACAGGTCGAGCATACCTCTTTGTGTCCCAACCGCCTCCACATACTGAGTACAAACGCTCTCGTCCGCCCGCGCAGTACTGCCAATAATGCGGATCAGCGCCGGCCACTCCCAGCGCCCGCGTACACAGTCCATTACATAAACAAACCCATCTTTATCAATACCCACCTTGACGCCTGCCGAATAGTCTGCCAGCGTTTTTGTGCTGGCGGCTAAATCCCAATAGCGAGCCACTTTAACCAAAGCAGGCAAATCATCCACAAGTTCAAAAAATTCTCTACGGAATAACGCACCTTCTAATTGGACAAATTCTGCTTCGTATTCTTGCCGATAAACCAACGCGGGCAAGTGCTGATGCGCCGATTCCAATTCCGATTTATCTAAAAACGGATTGGCCGAAGACGGCAGTTGCCACGATTGCCAATTCAGATCATTGTCTGCCATGCGAAATAATTCGTAAAAATAATTGAAGCCGGCCGGGGTTGAGATAAAAATCGCCTTGCCCAAGCGATCAGTTAATGCCGGACGCAATTCAGTCTCCCAGATGTTTTTTAAATCTTTTATATACGCCGCCTCATCCACCACAACCAACGAAAGTCCTTCCCCGCGCAATCCACCCTCGCTGTCAGCCGAATTGATACTGATCCAGCCTCCTGAAGCAGTCGCAATCCGCCGCTCGCCTCGCCGAAGAGTTAATAAGCCAGAAAGAGGAACACTTAATTCTTCAAACAGTCTCCAGCCAATCATAGCCTTGTCAAATGACGGTGCAATCCACATCACAGAACCACCGCGCAGTGCCTCATCTAGCGCCAGCAAAACTGCCAAACGAGTCTTGCCAAAACGCCGGCCGCAGCAAACCACCCGAAAACGCTTTGGGCTAAATGCTATCTCCGCTTGATTCTTGTGAAGCGCCGGAAGTCTCACTCTGACCGACATCTATCGTTCTCCATTCAACCTCAATTTTGATTGGCTGCCCACCGGAAGTAATATCTACGCTGTCACCAAATTTAGTTCGTCTAGTTCTTGCCAACCACCACTTGGCACTGTTCTCGTCACCCCCTTTTATCTTTTCCACAATGGTCAACTCGGCAACATCGTTGACTGTTTCGGATTCATCCTGCATCATCCGAGAAAGTTCCTCATCAGCACGGATGGCGTCACGCACAGCACCCCAGGAATATCCCGCTTTGCGGGCTACAATCATCACGATTCCCCCGCTTCCTGGAATGGCTTTTTTGATTCGGTTACGCGAAATTCTAGCTCTGGTCATAGGGTATTGAATCTAATCTTACATAACAAAAAACCCGGAAACAGTTTTTACACTGCTCCGGGATTCAATGCCTCGGTCGAGCTTTCGTCTCTTATTTTATCATTTTTATTATTTCGTGCAACCCGAATAAAGGTACTAGATTCGATTAATTTTATATGTCCCCCATAGATTTCAATAACCACCCGCCCAAATCCCGTTCCTTCACACACCTGGCGGATGGCATTCAAAACAGCAGCATCTTCTTGGGATAATTCGAAGTTCATGAAATCTTCGCTGTTACCTCATCAACCATATTACAATCTCTGGAAGCCAAACTATGGCAAGTAAGATCAAAACCCAAGACAACAAGCAAATTAAGATCAAATCCAGCCAACCGGCAATTTGCTTTGGTTTGTAATCTTTCATTATTTTTCTCCTATCATTCAATGCACTCAAAACACTGCTTGCGATGTGCATAATAATGTTTGAGCAAATTGTGAATTTCGTCCGAGCGTTCTGTGGACGCCTCGCGCCTTTGTTGAGCCAGTAATTGATCAATATCACGTTCAATCTCTTCGCCCACCGGACACAAGTTTTTTTCGATTAAGAATTTCATGACAAAACCTCTTCTAGCAGTTCTTTACGTGCCTTGATACCCTGCGCCTGACGCATATCCGGTCCGGGTACTTGCACTACAATGCCGCCGGAAAATCGGCTGGCCAGATAGCCCAATTCCGGCGGCATATTGTTGATGTCGAGGTTGGTAGCCATAACGGTCAATAATTTATCCCGTTCGTCATAACGTGAGTTGAGCAGGCGGAAGATGGTCTCTTTCGCCCAGGTCGTTGGGTTAACGCGGTCCATTTCGTCAATGCATAGCACTTTGGCCCGGCGCAGGTCGTCAATCGCATCCTCCACTGCCCGCACACCATGATCATCCCCAAATCGCTCACGAATTTCAGCCAGCAAGTCTGTCATCGTGCTGTATTTAGCCATCACTCGGACTAAGCGAAAGCCATTGGTGATGGCTTTAAGTAAATGGGTTTTACCAACCCCATAACCGCCGGTGAAAACCACAAACCCGTTCGGCGACTGGTTCATGGCCAGCAGTGAAGCAGCAACTTGTTTTGCTGTAATTTTTTCCGCGTTAACGCCGCTAGTCTTGAAATCCTCGATGCTCACCCACAGGTCACTTCCGCTCAAACCACAGTTCTGCTGGATATAAGCGTCCATGCGCCCATCCTTGCAAACCGGGCAATGTGACACTTCAAGTTTGCCCGAATACCAACCTGATTTGCTAGGTGTCTGCGGATCGGGAGGATTTTCCGGCAAGTCCAGCCATTTGACCTTTCCAACCGGTGAAGGGTAAGGCCCGCCGTCAATCACAAATACCATCATCACTCCGTGGCCGCCACAGTTACTGCACAAGTTCGGGTATGGACCGCCACCCATCGGAATGGCTTTTGGGTTGGATTTGTAAACTTCCAGCTCTCTTGGCCAAATGCGTGACCAGATCGTCATGGTTTTTCTCCGTACAGGTCTTCGTAGATTTGCTCCGGCGTGTATTTCGGCTCTTCGGGCTGCTGCTGCGGAGGATTTTTGCCGTTTTGACGCGGTTTGGGGTGGTTCGATTGAAACCCTTCGCGTTTCCAGCGCTTGAGGATTGCCTCGACGTATTTCAGATTGCGCGCCTCGTGAGTGACTGCCTCACAAAAAGCCGCACTGATCCAATCGCGCGGGTAGTGATCTGCCAAATCGCCAAGTCGTTCAGCGATGAGCGGCGTCAATGCCCCAAAATTGGATTCGTATTCGCGATAAAGACGGCCAATGTCCTGGTCAATAACGGCTTTTGGCTCTTGGGGTTGTTCTAAAGCCAACGGATCAGGTGGTTTTTTCGGAATTTTTGCGCTTTTTTCGCCCGCCTGGGCTATAGCAGCTGCAGCTGCTTCTGAGTCTGTTTCTGTTTCTGTTAATCTGTTTCTGTTAATCTGTGTAACGTTTCGTTTCATTTGCGTTACATCATTTGTAACGTTTTGTTTGGCTTCCGTTACATCATTGTTGGTATGATCTTCGGAATGAGTATCCGTTTCGTTGTAATATTGTTTCCGATGAGTACGTTCACGATACCTGCGCACCCGCTCGGATACATCACTCTTTTCCTGTCGCTTTTTAAAATTCACTACCAGCCAGCCATTGTTTGTTTTTTGTATTATTCCCGTGTTGGTCAGTTCGTTGAGGTCTTGTTCTAATTCGTCAGCCGGTAAACGCAGCAGCCAGGCCAGTTGTTTGGTGTCGGGCAGCAGGCCGGATTTATCCGTGCATAATTTTCCGGCCAGTAGAAACAACTCGATAACCCTCCGCCAGAGGCGATCTGGCAAAACCCCCATTTTCGGATCATCAAGAATTTCTGTGTATAACTTGACCCAGTAATCGCTCATGTTTATCTCCAAAGTCCCGCTTGCCAAATTCGTTCGATCTTCATTACTTCTGCACCGCGTAACGCCCGGATGCGTTCTTCCAGCGCCTGTTTGCGTGCTTCTAAATCCGCGGTAACCCGTTCAATCTCTTCATCATCTTTGCAAATAAATCTCCCTGCTTTTCCAGAATATGCCCCAACCGGGACGTGATATTTGGTCACCAGACTTTCCAGCACCAAACGTGTTTTTCGTTCTGTGCTGGTTGTATATTCCCCAAAAGCCTGGATCGTCAGCGATTTCAAATCAATGGCGTTTTCCTCGCCAACATGCGCCGAAAGTATCTTCAAAATTTTCTGCTCATCCTGCTCACCAATTGAACCTGCCAGTTCTGCAAAATATTCCTCTGGTCTCATACTTCCTCGCTGTCGTGAATCACCGGTTCAACTTTTCCGATCGGAATAAATAGCATCTTGCGGCTGCGCCAGTAATAAGCGTGCATATCACCAGCCAATAATGCCGCTTCACGGTCATCGCGAACAACAAATGTTCGGTACGCAAACTGCTTTGGAAGTTTAGAGTGTGTATCAATCTCGATCATGTTTTGTCCTTGTAGGGGGCGGAAGTCGCTTATACCTGTAATTGCCGCAACGCGCCTCCGCCCCCGGGAGGTGGGGTTCACCGGATGAGGGGGGGATCATCCGGCTATGTGGCGGGTCAGGATTCGAACCTGATTTGCTGGTCTGGTCTGCGGTCCCACCAGCAGGAAGCCCGCAGTTAGCAACTCTCCCGCGTGTTCCCACCACACCGCCCGCCAGTATTGTTGTTTCGGTTAATAAGGTTCTGCATTATTGAACGATTCGACCGATTCGTTTAATACGCGTTCTGGACAATCCCATGTGTATTCGATTGCATTCATTGAAAACCCCATACGTTCAAGTATTTTCCTGTCAACAAGGCCATCGTTGATGTAAGCAGCGTCTAAAGCCTTTTCAATTTCACAGGAATATTTATTTTCGGCCCATTGTTTTACACAACGCGTACAGTTTCTACTGCGCCATGCCAAGAATTGCGTACCGTTTGCGAACACGGATTGCTTTCTATTCATTCTTGTTTCCTTGTCAGCATGTGCCATTTTTAATCTCCTGCCGCTCGCGCTCCAATTCGGCTTCTTCGTTCTGTTTCTCAAGCGCATTCGCGATTCGGTATAAGGCAACTGCAATCGCCTCCAAAATCCACTCGGTGAACGCAGTCCCATCTGTTGCGTCTGCGTTCTCAATCAGTTTTTCGTTCAACTCGCGATTGATTTCCATCATTTTCAACTCCTTGTCTGCCGGTTACGCTCTCCGGCTCGGCGTGCGAGGAGGACGCCGCCGACGCATGACAACCGATTTTGAGCTAACGATGGACAAAATAAACACCGTT
The DNA here is from genome assembly GCA_003448875.1 of Anaerolineaceae bacterium. GTDB lineage: Bacteria > Chloroflexota > Anaerolineae > Anaerolineales > Anaerolineaceae > Bellilinea. The sequence goes on along the minus strand of DLXG01000308.1, from coordinate 1,885 downwards.
CATCTTCTCGTACAACGCCATCACCAACTTCACATCGCTGATCTGGTATGCAATCAATTGCTCGGCATCCAGACCGCTAACCATACTTCCACCAACCTCAGGTGCGCCGTTTTCAATGCCGTACAACTTCGCTACCTGCTTTAAGGATTTGTATTTGTCGCTGCCCCAGTTGTAGATGATCATCATCAAATCTGTTATCGGCTCGGTGCGATACTTGGCCAGGTTGGGAATAAACGGCAGCTTTACGCCCAGCGCCATCGAACGCCGCATCAGGTAAGGTAAATCAAAGCCAAGAATGTTGTAGCCAACACACGCTCCACCGCATTCCTTGAAAAGATTCCAGAAAGCTTTCAGCATTTGTTCTTCGGAATTGTTGTAGAGAAAACAATCCGGATACACATCCTCATTCACCATAACGTGTACGTTATCCCCATCCCCGCTTGAGTAACCAATCGAAAGAATTCTGCCGTAGTCTGCATCAAGAGCCGCCTTCTCAATCATCTCTCGCTTCTTTTCTTCAATCGCAGCGGTTATTTTTTCGGGGTCCTTCAGGTTCGCCGGTGCGGCAGGCTCTGGCATGAGGTCTATCACACCCGGGTTTAGTACAGTTTCAATGTCAAAAAACAGTCGTTTCATTGTTCGTTCTCCATTGGCAGTTCAATCTGCCCAATCTGCATCAGGTACTCGTTTAATGCCAGGTTTGCTTCCTCGAAAGCAAATTTGTCGGTCGGTACATAGACGGCATTCTCCGGCTGATACATCGGCTTAAGCCATCTATGCAACGCAGCAGTCAACCGCTTATCAATCTCCCGCAGCGATTCCTTGCCACACAGCCAGTTGAGAAACATTTTTCTTTTGACCTTGCTCATGTAAACGTATTCCAGAGACGCGGCAACCTCCGAGATCATCTTCGCGCTTGCTTCCGGTAGTTTCTCCGCCGCTTCAAACAGATGACTTTTCAACTGTTCCGGCGGATAAGGACGCGCACCGTTGGTTTTCCCGCTCACAACGACCGGCTGCGGTTCGATGACCTCATCCGCTTCCTCCACTTCTGGTGCGTTCACCTCCCAGCCATCTGGTTCTTCCGCTTCGATGTAATCTTCATCTTCATCATCTTCGTCTGCCTGTATCCCGGTCGGCAAGGCGGCTATGGCTCTGCTGGCATCTACCACACCAGAGGCCAGCCGCAGGGCTTCAGCGTTCATGCCCAGTAGTTTCTGCTCGCTCCATAACGGATCGGCCTGGAACTGCACCAGCCATTTTTCCCGATAGGTGCGATTGCCGTTCTCATCCGGGCACATGATCTGCACTGGTTTGCGCTCCACAATCAACGGCACACCGGCCCAGCGGTGGCCGGTCAATTCCCACAATGCCAGCAGCTGCTCGCTGATGTTGATCGCATCGTAGATACTGGATGAGCGCAGTAAGACATACGCCAGCTCGCGTAGCTCGCGGATCACCAGTTTGACCCGGGTGATCGGCTTGCAGTACACGGGCAGTTGTCTGGTTTTGCCGTCCTTACCGGTGTAGGTCATGGTGTATTCCGGCGTGCTCTTGTCGTATTCTGCCGGTTCGCCGGACGCCAACCAGTACCCTTCTTTTGCCAGCACTTCACCGGTGCGCGGATCGGCTTTGAAAAGATAGTAATTTCTGGCCGGGTCCAATCCGGCCACCGTCCCGGCCCGCGCTACCATGCGTCCTTTGTTGTAGGCTTCATACCAGATGCTAACCTGGCGGTCAAAGTCGTTGAACGGAAAGACTACATTCAAGCGGCGCGGCTGCGGGCCGTAATATGACTCGAATTTTTCTTTCAAATCCGGCCGGCTGGCATCGAATTCCACACGGAAGTATGTCAAATCCCTGCCGGGTGATTTTTCACCTTTCG
>DLXG01000240.1:7304-7574 GCA_003448875.1 Anaerolineaceae bacterium | reverse complement strand
CTGCCCTTTGCCGTCGCAAATGCGGGTGAGGATTTCCAGAATGCGGCGGGTGCCCACCCGGCAGGGAGTGCATTTACCGCAGCTTTCGTCCTGAGTAAAGTCCATGAAGTAGCGGGCTACATCTACCATGCAGGTGTCTTCGTCCAGAACGATCATGCCGCCCGAACCCATTATCGTACCGGCCTGAGCCAGTGATTCGTAGTCCAAAGGCAGGTCAAGATATTCGGCGGGGACACAGCCGCCCATTGGCCCGCCAATCTGGACAGCCTT
>DLXG01000240.1:0-6977 GCA_003448875.1 Anaerolineaceae bacterium | reverse complement strand
CCGCCAATCTGGACAGCCTTGAAGGCTTTGCCATCTTTAATACCGCCGCCAACGTCGTAGATAATTTCGCGCAGCGAGATTCCCAGAGGTACTTCAATCAAGCCCGTGTGATTCAGATCACCTGCCAAGGCAAAAGTTTTCGTGCCTTTGCTTTTTTCGGTGCCGTAACTGGCGTACCATTCCGGGCCTTTGAGGATGATTTGCGGAATGTTTGCGTAAGTTTCGACATTGTTGACATTGGTAGGTTTGTTCCACAACCCCTGCACAGCGGGGAAGGGCGGGCGCGGACGAGGCTCACCTCGTCGGCCTTCAATAGAAGCGATCAATGCGGTTTCCTCACCGCAAACAAACGCTCCTGCGCCCATGCGAACTTCCAGGTCAAAATCAAAGCCGCTGCCAAGAATATCTTTGCCAAGCAAGCCGAGATTGCGTGCCTGCTGGATGGCGATATTCAACGTTGAAACGGCAACCGGATATTCTGCCCGGCAGTAAATGTATCCCTGATGGGCACCGATGGCATAAGCCGCGATGATCATCCCTTCAATGACGGAATGGGGATCGCCTTCGAGAACACGGCGGTTCATAAACGCGCCGGGGTCGCCTTCATCGGCGTTGCACACCACGTATTTGACATCGCCGGGGGCCTGGCGGGTGAACTGCCATTTTTTACCGGTGGGGAAACCCGCTCCACCACGCCCGCGCAGACCGGATCTGAGGACGGTGTCAATCACTTCTTCGGGTGTCATTTCGGTCAGGACTTTGGCAAGCGCCTGATAGCCGTCTTCGGCGATGTAGTCTTCGATATTTTCCGGATCAATTTTTCCGCAATTGCGTAAAACTATACGGACTTCCTTTTGGGTTGGGGCACCCAGTTCTTCATCCACCACTTTGGTGGTGGGCATCTGGAATTTATTGACCACACGGCCTTTGAGGAAATGCTCCTCCACCAGATAGGGAACATCATCGGGTGTAACCCCAACGTAATGGACACCCTCCGGGTACACCATCATTTCAGGGCCGAGACTGCATCCGCCAATGCGGGATGTTTCCAGCACCTGAACTTCGTCAATTAAACCAGTGGCGACCAGTTCATCCTGCAAGGCGTCCACCAGTTCATGTGCGCCTTTTTGAAGACACTCTGGATCTACACAAACCAAGACATGTGAGCGATAGTATTTCATAGCCGTCAACCTTGAGCCTAACAAAAGTGATTTACCATTAAGGGTTTTAGACCTGAATCACGTATTCTTTGACTACATTGCCATTCTTGACGTGTTCTTTCATAATTTGCCGGGCAACTTCCGGTGACACCTTGCCGTAGGTGACCTTGGGCTGGTCACCAACGACGACCTGCACAATGGGTTCTTTTTCGCATAAACCGATACAGCCGGTTTGGGTGACAATGACACCTTCTAGGTTCTCGGTTTGAATGGTTTCGAGGATGGCTTTCATGGCGTCTCGTGCGCCGGCAGCAATCCCACAAGTGCCCATTCCCACGATCACCTGAACCTGTCCTGAGGCAGTTTTCACTTTGCGCTTTTCCAGAGCCTCTTCTCGAATTCTCTTCAAATCGTCTAAACTTTTGATGGTCGGCATGGTTAATCTCCTCTCTATGGATTGATGAATGATCTCATCCAGTTAATTTACTGAGGTGGTTTGAAGCGAACGGATATTGCTTTCTAAAAGTTCACGCAAGTACGAAAGAACGAAGGGATCTGAAAAGGGGATATCCTGCAACTCTTGTTTGATGGGTTGATCGTCCAATTCGAATGAATCTTGATTTACACTGTAACGGAAGACCCAGTGAATTTGCGGGTTGCCCACCAGTAAGGTCAGAAATGTGCCAGCCACATCACCCAGCGGCATACGGTCAATGTGGCTGCGTTGAAACTCAACTTCAACCAATGTCCCTTCACCCGGTTTGGAATGAATCTTCAGCCAGCCGTTGCAGGCTTCAGCAGCGGCTTTCAGCAACGGAATCCCCAATCCCACCTTGCGGGTAGTGCGGGTGGTAACAAAGGGATCGGTTACTTTCCTGACCATTTCTTCATCCATTCCTTTACCATCATCCTGAACACTGAGGTAGAGGCGGTCGGCTAGAGTATCCTCATGGATGGTGATGGTAATGTTTTTTGCGCCTGCGGAAATGCTGTTTTCGGCAATGTCCAACAGGTGAAGGGATAATTCTCTCACTGCTTGTTATCCTGAATGGAACGTAAGACCTGAGGGAATTTATTGGGGCGCAGACGCCCGACGATTTTTTCATCCACTACAACTACGGGAGCCTGACTGCAGGCGCCAACGCAGCGGCACACCTCGAGGGTGATTTCACCATCCGGTGTGGTCTGGCCCGGTTCAATTCCCAGTAAAGACTTGGCTTTGTCAATTAATTGGGGCATCCCACCCACATAGCAGGCGGTACCCATGCAGAACTTGATGGTATGCTTGCCGCGCGGGGTGGTGGTGAAGAAAGAATAAAAGGAAACGACCCCATGAACTGAACTGACCGGCACATGCAGTTTATCGGCGACATATTGCTGCATGGGTTCGGAAATGAAACCAATCCGGCTCTGAAGTTCATTTAGCACCACCATAGTTGCGCCGGGAAGGTGCCTGTTCTTTTCCAGAATCTCATCAATCAGTTTTTTCTGTTCGGGGTTAGCCAGTGGATCATTGGCCGGTATGGAAGGTTTGATGTTTAACATACGTTACTCCGATAACAAATTGGACGAAATTGGTAGAATTAACTGCGGCTAATCATTCAAAAGTGTACTCACTTGCTTAAATTTAAGTAATTACCAAATGTCATTATTCCTTGTGAAAGTTGTAACAATCGAAATGGTTGTTCATACCTCAGGCAGAATGGTGCTGGAAAGAATGCGATGGGAGCGGCCTGCTTCGCCGCACATCGCCAGACGAATTTCTTGAACAGAGGGGGATTGTAAAGTGAAGTGGTTGAGGCCTAAAATTTCATCCAGTCGGTGAGCATCACCGCTCTGAATTAACGAATAGCCTTGCAATACTGGATATATTTTAACCGCTTCGGCGGGTTTTAGGTGACGGGAAATTTCTAATATTTTCAGGGGAATATCTACGGGCGGCATTCCCAAAATGGCTAATAAACCGTTTGCGGTGCGATTTACATGGGCAGGTATGAACAATCCGCCCAATTCAGTTACGTGATTATAGGCTTCAGCTAGACTTAGGTTCACCGAATTAAGCAATAGACGTTCTTCACGTTGGACAAAATCGCCGTTAGCGTCCACAATCAACTGGTCGCCAAAATAATCTGGACGATTAGGGATAGCAGGCAAGTGGCGATCTACGATTGCCTGCCAGGCCAAAGCCTGTTCCAGCGTGTCGAACAAACACAAAGAGTGAACTTCTTCGCGGGTTTGCACCTCCATACCGGGCAGCACAATTAAGTCTGTCCCTTGGGCAGCCTGTTGCACCGCGGAGATGTTGGCGGTAGCGTTGTGATCGGTTATAGCAATCAGCGAAATGCCCTTTTCAAGGCATTCCTGGACGATTAAGGGGGGCAGCATTTCAATCTCCGCGCAGGGGGAGAGAACGGTATGGATGTGTAACTCTGCCCGATAAGTTTTCAAAGAAAACCTTCCCAAACGGGAGTATGTTTAATTTAGCGAATGCCTAACTCCCACAATCTTCCAACCACTCGATAGGTATCTTGCTGGCTGGAAAGAAGAACTACATCTTCTTCGTTGGCTTTCTGAATTGTGGCTTCATCAGGCTGAGCGCCCTCCGTGATTATGATAGCGCTCAATTCCAACAAGGCAGCCACAGCCACAATGTTGCTATGCGCTTGCAAGGTCACCCATAAACCACCCCGTGAGGCGCCGGTCATCACACAGGACAACAAGTCGGCAGCATAGCCGGTAGTTGGCTGTATCTCATCGAACGCCTTCGGGTTGGTCAGCACTTTCAATTCAAGCGACTGGATAATTTGTTCCAGAGTCATCATTTTTCCTCCAAGGTTTTAGCAGCATGGCCTTCGCCAACGGTATCTTCTTTTTTGAGGAAGATTTTCATCCGTAAGCGGGTTCCTTTCCCCCATACCGATTCGAGTTTCATAATGTCCACACATCGAGAGATGTTGACCAGCCCCATTCCTGCACCAAAACCTAACTCGCGGACTTTTTCGCTGGCGGTTGAGTAACCCGGCTTCATGGCCAGTTCTACGTCCTTGATACCCGGCCCGCTGTCATATACATCTATGGAGATTTGATGGGGTTCAATTTCAACCCGAATGACACCACCTTCAGTGGTATGGATGATGAGGTTCATTTCGGCTTCGTAGGTTGCAATACCGCAGCGGCGGGCAATTTGCGGGCTGGCACCCATTCGGCTGAGAGCACGTTTGATTTTAGATGAGGCTTCTCCACCGTGCGTGAAATCGCCGGCTTTGATGTTGTAACGCAGGATCAGACTGGTTCGTTCTGATTCGATGTCTTCAAACAGGTGAGAGGCGCGGTAGCGGCGGACTTCTTCGGTCTGGTAATCCTGCTGCAAGGCTTTAAGCAAACCGCGTGTGATATCGCCCTTGGTCAGGATTCCAATCAACCGTCCCTCTTTATTGACCACCGGCAGTCTGCCCACCTTAGTGCTGACAAATACTTTCAGGGCTTCCACTACCGGGTCATCACCCTTGACGGTGAAAGGGTTACGGGTCATGTACTTCTTTATTTCAGCCTCAAGGTCGGACTGAATCAGACAACGAATCAAATCCTCGATACTGATGATGCCGATTAACTGCCCCTCTTCGACGATGGGAGCACCAGAAATGCGTGCTACCCGGAACTGTTCCAGTACCTCCTGCATTTTCATGCTGGTGGTCATCGTGATCGGGTTGGGAGTCATCACCTCTTGAACTTTAATTTCGTAGGCGAGTTCCTCCACCCGGGTGATGTTTTCGGCTTCCTGATCACTGATGATGCTGGATTTACGAAGCGGGGTTTGTTCGGTCATTGTCCACTCTGAGAATGACTAACTGGCGAAACAGTCCTGATCGCTGACCGGTCGTTCAAGGCAGCTCAGGCCGGCCTGATACAATATGCCGCAGGCTTCGAACATGCCATAAGGCGTACTGATCAGGGGAATTCGTTCGTTTTCTGCCAGCAAAACGGTTTCCGCTGGCGGAGTTTTGCCCCTAACCAGCACGATGGCCAAGACATCCGCCATCATAGCCGTACGCACAACCTGCGGGTTGCATAAGCCGGTCAGCAGAATGGCTTGAGGCTGAATGGAGGCAAGAACATCGCTCATCAGATCGGCACCGCCGGCTCCTTTGACTTCGATTTCCAAATTAATTTTGGAATTGAGGACTTTACCGTTCAGTTTTTGGACGATTTCATTCAGTTTCATAGGATTGCCTGTGAGGGGGAATGTTCTAACGGGTTTTCCCGAAAGGTTGTGACTTAATCTAGTCAACATTAGCACAATTTGTTGGATTTGATAAGTGTTAAATTTCCTATCCTGAATTCCCATTTGTCACGCTGCAAAAACTGCCAATCAACGGACAAAAAGGACAGGTCATGTTAAAATGATAGACCAATATTTTTGGATGAGGATATCAATAAGATGGAAAAAATCATTCCTTCTGTCAAAGGAACCCGCGATTTTTACCCCGAAGAAATGGCCATCCGCTCATGGCTGTATCAGTTACTACGGGAAGTCTCCCAATCTTTTGGATATCAGGAATACGACGGGCCGTTTCTGGAAAAAATTGATCTGTACGCCGCCAAGTCGGGGGAGGAACTGGTTAAAGAACAGGCGTTTGTCTTTCCCGATAGAGGCGGTGATTTAATCACTTTGCGCCCGGAGCTAACCCCTTCGCTGGCACGCATGGTCGCTCAGCGACAGCGTCAATTGACCTTTCCCTTACGCTGGTGGTCTTTTGGGCCGTTTTGGCGTTATGAACGTCCTCAAAAAGGGCGCACGCGGGAGTTTTTTCAGTGGAATGTGGATTTAATCGGGGCTAATTCACCCGAATCGGATGCTGAACTGGTAGCCATTTGTGTGGCTTTTTTCAGAAAAACCGGTTTGAATCCTTCGCAGGTGGGAATCTTCGTCAATGACCGACGCTTGATGGATGCTGAGTTAGGTAAATTGGGAATAACCGATGCAGAAATGAAAAAGCAGGTATTCCGCTTGATTGACCGGCGGGATAAAATGCGTGCGGAAGATTGGGCGGCCTATGCCATTGAATTAGGATTGAACGTTGACCAGTTCGAAGGATTGAAAACCATCCTCGATAATCGAGAATTATGGAAAAATTCCAATGAGATGCAGCGCTTTTTTGAAGCACTGCAAGCGATGGGGGCAGATGAGTACGTCCACTACAATCCGCAGGTAATCCGCGGTCTGGAATATTACACCGGCACAGTTTTTGAAGCCTACGATCTGGCCAAAGATGGACGGGCTATTTTAGGCGGTGGGCATTATGATAATCTAGTTGCGGATGTGGGCGGTGAACCGCTACCGGGAGTAGGCTTTGCGATGGGGGATGTGATGATCAGTCTGGTATTGCAGAAATATGGCTGCTTGCCGCCGCTGGCAACTGCTCCCGCGGATGTGCTGGTGACGGTATTTGATGAAACTTTATTGATCGAATCGCAGAAAGCTGCCCGCCAATTCCGGGAAATGGGCTTGAGGACGATTGCTTATACCGAAGTGGTGCGTTTGCCGCGCCAGTTGAAATTTGCCGATCGGATGAACATTCGGTTTGTAGTTATCCTTGGCCCGGATGAAGCAGCTGCAAATCAGATAACGGTTAAGGATTTAGTTAAGGGTGAGCAATTTACCACCACGGTTGAGGAAGCTGCTGAGACGATTAAGAAAATGCTTGCATAAAGCCGATAGGCTGTGATAGAATTCAGACGCTTCACGGTGGCTGTAGCTCAATGGCAGAGCACCTGACTGTGGATCAGGTGGTTGTGGGTTCGACCCCCATCAGCCAC
>DLXG01000246.1 GCA_003448875.1 Anaerolineaceae bacterium | reverse complement strand
TTACCTTGCCGCTAAAGATTACCCCGCTGTCCTTGACCTGATTGAAAAAAACATCTGGCACTTTGTCAACCACATCCCGGTTGCCCAAATTGAGGGATGGCTATTGCAGATCCCGGCAGAAATGCAATCAGACCGCCCCTTCTTGTTGCTTGGGCTGGGTTGGATGTATCTTCTGCAGGGCAACTTTGCCCGGCTGGTTAGCATTCTTCAATCATTGGACAGTCTGATAAATCAAGACGGCTCTGTTTTGGATGACCCCTCCCTGCTGAAAGCCGAACTGCTTGCTTTACGCGCCAATTTCCTGCAGGTTCAACAAAAATTCGATGATGCCGTTCTTGCCGCACAGCAGGCTCTCAATTTGATAAACACGAAAGACAACCGGATTGCCTCGCTGGCTTTTCTTGCACTGGGAGGCGGTCTCCGTCAAAAAGGCAATTATGAGGAAGCCCGGGCAGCGCTGGAAAATGCCAGTCACCTCAGCCGTAATAACGATGACCCGGTCACGGATATTCTGGCAGTCTCACACCTCACCCTGATGGCTCTGGAATACGGGCAATTAGAGTTGGCTGCCAGCACGGCCCAAACCGCCATCCAGCATCTGGAACAGCACCCGCATGGTTACCCGGCAGTATTGGGGGCGGTGTACGGAGCATTGGGTTGGGTTTATTATCATCGCAATCAGTTCGATCAGGCCGTTCAATTTCTTGGGCGGGGCATCCATCTGGCAGAATTGAGCGGGCATAATGCCTCGGCAGTATATTCGCTGGCGGGCATGGCAAGGCTTCACATTGCGCTTAACGAATTCAACGCAGCCCGGCAATGTCTGCAGCAAGCCGAACACTTCTACCAGCGAGGCGCACCCGGCTGGGTCTTGCCTGAATTGATTTCCTGCAAAAGTCTGCTGGCGCTCAGTGAAGGGAACTGGGCCGAAGCCCACTCCATCCTCGCTGCCAGCGGGATCACCCCAACTTCCCCGGTGACTCCATTTTCAGAAACCATATTACTTGGCTGGCTGAGGCTGGCAGCCGTCCAGCAGTCAGTCACACCAGAACTGTGGGCAGCAGATCTTGCCCAGCGGATGCTTCAATTCACGCGAGCCAGCCAGCGCAATTACGCCCTCCTGCAAACATTGGTGCTGGGTGCAATTCTTCATTTCAAAAACAGAGATGAAACTCAGGCCCGCCGCTGGATGAGAGAAGCGTTGCAACTGGCTGAATCCTGCCGTTACAAGAGCATATTCCTTGAAAATCGGCAGACTCTAATCCACCTGACCAGAGCCCTGCGGTTGACGGCCCTGAATGAATTCGTGACTCAGGGCATGGAAGTGCAGGCTGAATTACCTGAAAATACGCTTCTTCACAGCAGTGAGAAACCCGCCGAGGCAGGGTTAACTGAAAGAGAACTTGAAGTACTGCGCCTTCTGGCACAGGGAAATACCTATAACCAGATTGCGGAAAATCTGGTGGTCAGCCTGAACACCGTGCGTTTTCACGTCAAGGGGATTTATAGCAAACTGGGGGTTACCAAAGTCAATCAGGCAATCGCAGAAGCCCGCCGGCTGCGATTAATCTAAAAATAGCCCGCAATGTGGGCCAGTGCAAATTCAGCGGGCACAAAAGAATGTAGCGGTTGCTTAAGAAATAAACTACATCCTTGTTCACCGCCGGACTACATCTCCATGTAGTCCATTTTGCAACAAAATGTCCTAAACTAGGCGTATGAATAATAACGCCTTTACTCAACCGCACTCGGATCGTTACCGCATCATCATCAAGGGGGTTATGGACGAGGAGTTTATCCGGGATTACTGTGCACCCGGTTTTACCCTCACCTACCGCGAAGGCAGAACAACCCTTTCAAACATCCATACCGATCAGGCCGGAATGGTGGGGCTGATCCGCCAGTTACACAACCTCGGTGTAACGGTGCTGGCAGTAGAACTTCAATCCGAAATGGAGGGAACAGAATGAACGATAAAAAAGTTTCCCGGCGCGAATTCTTGAAGATCGCCGGAATTGGGCTGGCAGCAACCGCCTTCACCTGCTCCGGTTTGGGGTACGCAGCCACCCGACAACCGCAAATCGAATTACCTGACCTGAGTTTAGAAAAGGAAAACGCCATGAAAAAAGTATTAGTCGCTTACTCGACCCGAGCCGGTTCAACCGCCGAAATTGCCGCAACAATCGGTCAGACCCTTTCTCAGCGGGGTTTCAGCGTGGATGTTTTACCGGTCAAGAAACAGCCCAACCCCGCAGACTATCAGGCAGTCATTCTGGGCAGCCCCATCCGAATGGGCAGCTGGCTGCCTGAAATGGTCAGTTTTATCAAAGAAAACCGCAGTCTGCTTGAAAAACTGCCGCTGGCCCTGTTCACTGTTCACATGCTAAATGGCGGAGACGATGAGCAAAGCCGCACGAACCGACAGGCCTACTTGAATGCTGTGCGCGAGTGGGTCACCCATGCTGAGGAAGTCTACTTCCTTGGCAAAATGGAACTGGCCAAGCTGTCTTTCCTTGACCGCTTCATCTCAAATGCAATGAAAGCCAAAGACGAAGATTTGCGCGATTGGAACGCCATTCAAACCTTTGCCGGCTCGGTTTTTAACGAGGGTTAAATAAGAACATGAAATTGAACCGCGCTTTACGTATTCTCGTGCCGGTGATCATGCTGTTTGCTTTAGTTGCTGCCGTTGGCGGGCTTTACCCTGCCGACGGCAAACCTTTCTCTCTGATTAATTTCCGTGGGGAAGAAGTGACCATCAACGCACGCGGCCTGTACTACTGGGATACGGTCAGTTCTGCCGCCCAGATGCAGGCCAATGACGCGATTACCCTTTTCCTCGCTCTCCCCTTGCTGGGGGTATCTTTCTGGCTTACCCAAAAAGGTTCTCTGCGGGGCAGGCTTCTTCTGACCGGCACGCTCGGCTTTATTCTCTACACCTACATCACGATGAGTTTCGGGGCTGCTTACAATCCCTTTTTCCTGATCTATGTTGCTCTTTTTAGCCTCAGCCTGTTTGCTTTCGTTTTAAGTATGATGTCCTTCGATGTGGATGCCTTACCAGCACGTTTTTCTCAAAAACTGCCGCGTAAATGGATTGCCGGTTTGCTATTTTTCGCTGCGGCCTTTCTTTCACTGGCGTGGCTGGGGCGCATTGCCCAAACATTCACAGCCGGCGCTGTCCCCGCTCTCGAAAATACGACCAGTATGTTCATTCAGGCAATGGATCTGGGCATCGTTGTGCCGGTGTGTGTCCTTTCGGCAGTATTGTTACTGCGGCGCAGCCCATGGGGTTACCTGTTGGCTTCCATTGGGCTGGTCAAATTTTTGACGCTTGGCACCGCCGTCAGCCTGATGGGCCTGAACATGGCCCGTGTCGGAGTCCCGATCAGCCCGCTGGAACTGGTGATTTTCAGCGGCATGGCACTTGCCGGCATCATTACCACCATCATTCTGCTTAAGAATGTAGTGGATTAAGAGTTAATCATGCTTAAACAACATTCAACACGCTCGTACCTCATTCTGGTTTTGCTGGGCATTGGTTTTCTGGTACTCACCCGTTTCATCAGCGAAATTTCTTTCCTGCTCGCAAGGCCGGCTTATCAGGCTCTCAAATTTCTTGACCCGGATGGAAGTTTTCTCTACATATCTATCCATCACATTTTTCAAGGGTTATTCGCACTGCTGGCGATCTGGATTGTTTCAATCCGTTGGCGTATTCCGTTTGCGGATTTCGGCTTTAACACCCATCAGTGGCGGTATGCCCTTGGGTGGGTGATTCGTTTCAGCCTGTTCTGGTTTGTTCTGCAAATCAGCCTTGGATTATGGCTGGTGCTCACTGGCAACAACCTGACATCGTTTCAATTTCCGTTGAATGCTCAAAATTTTGGCGGTTACTTCGCCTTCCAAATTTTGCTTTCCGGCACGGGCGAGGAACCGCTCTTTCGTTCACTGGTGATGACCCCTCTGCTTTTTTACGGTAATGGTGCTGGCCTGAGCGAGAAACGCAATGCAATCATCGCTACCGCTATTGCCACCCTGATTTTTATGATTGCTCATATTAACTTTGCCTTCAATGCACTGAGGATCACCTATTTCAATCCACTTCAACAACTGACCTGCCTGCTTTTCGGTGTTTTTTACGCCTTTCTCTTTCTGCGCACAAAGAGCATTCTCGGCCCCATCCTCGCCCATAACCTTCTGAATGCAGTGATCGTCACCAGCGGCCTGATTCTCTTATTGATTTTTGGCTGAGAATTCAGCAAAAGGAAAAAAATCAGCATGACCAATACACCCCCCACCGTTCGACCGCGATTAGCCCTGCGCGCCTGCCGGGTGAGTCGCTCGGGACGAATACCTTTACTAATGCTCTGCTGAAATCCGGCATCAATGGAAACTTTTTTAAGTTCTAACACAACTAAAAATTCAATAATAAATGGAGACGAAACAAAGTGAATATCAAAGACTACCAGCGTGAAATGCGCTACGCTTTTATGGGAGGTTTCGCCGGACAACTGGTTGCTGGAATAATCTGGCTGGTTGCCGCAGCCATTGCAACATGGGTTAGACCGCCTGCCGGTATGGCAACTCTCTTCTTCGGTAGCATGTTCATCTTTCCGCTCACTCAACTGTTGGTTCGGCTGATGGGTCGCCCTGCCAAAGTCAGTTCTGAAAACAGTTTGTGGAATCTCGGCTCGCAAATTGCATTCACGGTTCCAATAAACTTCCTCGTGGTGGGAGCTGCTACCCTTTATAAAGAAACGTGGTTCTTTCCGGCTGCATTAATTGTGGTAGGCTCACATTATCTACCCTTTATCACCCTTTATGGTTTGAAAGAATATGGCTTCCTGGCCGCTTTAATGGTGGTCTCAGGGATCATCACTGGACTTTATGCTCCACCATTGTTCAGTCTCGCCGGTTGGATTGGAGGCATTTTGATGGTGGGATTTGCTCTTTGGTTACGCCTCAATCCGAAAAATTCTCTTCCATTCAGCCAACCGCCTGGAGAATAACGCCATGTCCAAAAACTTTTTTCCCGTCTGGGCTTCTTATGTGGTCGCATTGTTAGCCGGCATTTATTCAGCCTTTGGGTTATTCCTTTCAACAACCACTCAGACCGTAACGGCTGTAACCCCGCAGGGGGAGCAGGTTTCCCTTTATGGGCAGGGTTTGTACCGGCACGATAGTGTCTTCAAAGCCGGCATCCTGCGCGGCACCGATGCCGTGACACTGTTTGTGGGTGTGCCCGTTCTCGTGATTGCTGCCCGCCTTGCCTCGCAAGGGGGTTTGAAAGCAAGATTAATCCTGGCCGGGGTACTGGCCTATTTTATCTATAACAGCGCTTCCCTTGCCCTTGGTGCGTACTGGAATGAGATGCTGCTTGTTTATATTAGTTGTTTCTCATTAAGCCTGTTTAGTTTTATTCCATTGTTCCAATCCATCGAGATTCCTGCGCTTGCTCAAGCCATTCGCGCAACGATGCCCTATCGGTTGTTGGCTGGCTTCTGTGCTTTCAGCGGGCTTTCGCTGCTGGTCTGGCTGGCTGATATTCTCACTTCCCTTACACAGGGAAAACCGCCAGCCCATCTCGATCACTACCACACCGAAATCACGTATGTGATTGACTTGGGCATACTTTTGCCTGCCATCTATCTCAGCAGTGTTTATTTGTGGCGACGCAAACCGCAAGGTATTCGGATGGCAGCAATTATCCTCATCCTTCTCATCTTTACCGGGCTGGTTGTGGCCGGACAGAGCGTTGTTCAGGCTTTGGACGGTATTATTCACACCCCACAGGAATACGCCGCTTATGTAATTCCCTTTGTGCTTCTCAGCCTGATTGCTTTGGGCCTGACATTTACCCTATTCAGGAACATCTCCAAAGCCTGATTGCAAAGGGACACAACACAACCACCCAAAACCCACGCTCTGCCAATAGAAAACCGACAGGTTCATAACCGCCTGAGTCGTGCTTCATTTCCTTTGACATTCTTGCCTCGCAAAGATAAAATGAAATCAGTATCCATACTATTTCGAACCAAACAGGAGACAGGGTGAGCCACTGGGCGGGTAAGTATGTCATTGGTCTGACCGGTAATATTGGCACAGGTAAAAGCGTGGTGCGCCGCATGTTGGAGCATCTCGGCGCTTATGGTATTGATGCCGATGCGCTGGCACACCGCGTGATCGCCAGAGGTGCTCCCGGCTATCCAGCCGTTGTTGATTACTTTGGCAAATACGTTCTAAAACCCGATGGCGAAATTGACCGGGCGCGCCTGGGCAAAATTGTGTTCAGTGACCCCGAAGCGCTCGCCAAATTGGAAAGCATCATCCACCCGCTGGTGCGTCAGGGAGCTGACTATCTCATCCGCCGGGCTAGTCAACCGGTTATCGTGGTCGAAGCGATTAAACTGCTCGAATCCAGCATGGCCAAGCAGTGCGATAGTATC
>DLXG01000153.1 GCA_003448875.1 Anaerolineaceae bacterium | reverse complement strand
AGGTTTCAGGTACGCCCTGAATCCGGAACATTTGCGAGATGCGGGTACGCAAATCAGGGCCGTTGGGATAGGTCAGCCCGAACTGCTGAATGAAGGCTTTGGCTTCCGGTTCGGTATCCACATAATCCACACCTAAGAAGACCACATCACCGCGCGGTTTGTAGTATTGCCAGGCTTCTTCCAGTTCAAAGGCTTCCTGCTCGCAGGGTTTACACCACGAAGCCCAGAAGTTAACCACAATCACTTTTCCCTGCATCTGCTGGGTGTTATACACCTCACCGTCAAAGGTCTTTAATTCAAAATAAGGGACTTTCTGACCGATGACGATTGGGCCTTCCTGCGTTCGGCGCAGCCCCATTCCAATCAGCACCAGAAAACCGATCAGAGCCGTAAATACCAGCCCCACCACCCAACGCGGCAAGGTCTGATGCTTCGTTTTTTCAGAATTGTTGATTCTCTCCTCAACCATTCAAACTTCTCCTCATCTCTTTCCGGTTGCGTAAAAGGTCTTATATGCCTTCCCTTTCACGCCGGCGCAACTCTTCTTCAATCCTTGCCAGATACGGGTCGTCAGCCGCACTCGGAGTAGGTGGACTTTCAGCGGAATCGCCCCCAATCGTTGCCGGCGATCTTTGCATTGAGCGGAAAACCCGCACCACCAGCCAAACACCCCCCAGAATGAACACCGGCGGCAGGACATACACCAGCCAGTTTAAGCCACGCGCTGGTGGAACATCCAGCACCCGGTCACCGTACTGTTCGGCAAAGTACTGGCGAATTTCCTCATCCGTCAACCCTTCTGATAACTTGAGGCGGATCAACTCCCGCCACTGGGCACAAGCCTGAGTGGGACATACATCTAGGGGAATATTTTCGCAAACCGGGCAATACATTTGCCTGGCGACACGGTTAACATCGTCGTCCGATGGAGTAGGCTGCTGAGCGTTAACGGGGGAAACCGCAAAGACTAAAAAACCTGCCAGAACCCCCAGTAGAGCCAGCCATTGGAATTTGCCTGTTTTTCGATCCATAAATTTCAGTCTCCGCCTGAACGGCTGGGGACTGCCTGACCACGCCGTACGGCCACCGGCACCGGCTGCGGATCTTTATCCGGCCAGGCCGCCACCAGCATTCCCAAAATAAAGACAAATCCGCCTATCCACAGCCAGTTAATCAGGGGATTGTGATAGACCTTGAAGGTCACCCCGGTGGAAGAGATGGGCTCCCAATCCACCAGCAAAACATACAAATCGTCTTCAATCGTGCTGCGCACACCCGGAATGGTCATGGGCTGCATCGAGTCAAAATACAGGTCGCGGCGCGGATGTAATTCGCCCACCGTTCGACCGTCTTTGTTGACCAGCACCGTTGCGCGGGCGACATTCCGACCATCATTGGCATCAAAGATATCCAGCCGGGTAAAGGTGACCTCATAACGGCCCAGGCGCAGCGAACCGCCCGGCGGAATGGTGCCCTGGGTTTCGGTCTGGAACATCTCGATGCCGATGATTCCCAATGCCATCAGCACCACTCCGAGGTGGATGATATACCCGCCATAACGGCGGCGGTTGCGTGCCATCAGGTTGAACAGAGCAGTCAGCCAGCCTTCGCCCGTCCGTCGGCGGCGGGCAGTGACCCCGCGGAAATATTCGAAGAGGGTGATAAAAATCACCAGCCCAACCAGCAGAAAGCCCAACAGCGCCCATACATTCCGAATACCGCCGGCGAAGGCAGCCACCACCACAGCCAGTGCCGCCAGCGCCGGTTTCCAGAGGGCTTTACCGAGCGTCTTTACCGTGGAATGCCCCCACGCCGAAAGCGGTGCAATGCCCATCAGCAACAAGAGCGCGGCAAAAAGTGGCCCGGTTGAACGCTCATAGAAGGCCGGCCCGACGGTGACTTTTTGTCCGGTGAACAATTCCGAGATGAGCGGGAACACCGTCCCCCAGAACACCACCACGAGGATACCCATGAATAAGAGGTTATTCAACAGGAACAGCGCTTCGCGGGAGAGGATAGAGTGCATCGTACCTTCGGCGTGCAGAATCTGCCAGCGCCAGACCAGCAGCCACACCGAAAAGATCATCGTCAGCGCAATGAAGCCAAAGAACATCGGGCCAATTGCGCTTTGCGCAAAGGAATGTACGCTGGAAAGCACACCGGAGCGGGTCAAAAAAGTGCCAAAGATGACCAGTGCATAGGTCAGAATAATCAAGATCATATTCCAGCGTTTGAAAAGGCCGCGTTTTTCCTGAATCATCACCGAGTGCAGGAAAGCCGTACCAGTCAGCCAAGGCATAAAAGCCGCATTTTCAACCGGATCCCAGGCCCAGTAACCACCCCAGCCCAACACATCATAAGCCCAGCGGCTGCCCAACACCAGACCCAGTGAGAGGAACAGCCAGGCTACCAGAGTCCAGCGGCGGGTAATGCGAATCCAGCGGTCATCCGTGCGCCCGGTGATCAGCGCTGCTACCGCAAAAGCATACGGAATAACAAAGGACACAAACCCAAGGTAAAGCATGGGGGGATGAATGATCATGCCCGGATGGCGCAGCAAGGGATTTAACCCGCGCCCATCCGCCGGGATTAACGGCGAAGCACCAGCCGGCGGGAACATGGAAATGACCTGATTACCCGAAGCCGTGACCCAGAAGCGGACAAACGGATTTTCAAAGAAAATGATCAATGCCAGGAAAAAGGTCAGCGTGACCAGCCCGACCAGAATTACCCACGGCAAAAATTCACGGTCGCGTTCCCACTTGCGCAGGGTTACCGCAGTTGTAAATGCCGACATTAACCATGCCCAAAAAACCAGCGAGCCGGCCTGCCCGCCCCATAGTGCTGTAATCTTGAGGTAAAGGGGCATAGTACTACTGGTAACGTTATAGACATACTGCACCTGATATTGACCGGTAACCAGTAATAAAATGATTGCCAGAGCTACAATACTGATCAAAGGGAAGGTAATCTGCATGGCCTTACGGGCGCTCTCCACCCACGCCAGAGAATTTTTCCGCACTCCAATAACCGAGGCGATTATCCCGTACAAAGAGGTGATAAAACTCACTACCAGCACGCCAAAACCGATATTTGCGAGCATATACACTCCTCTATTTAACTTATGCGTATACAGCAAACAGCCGGGGAATTGCTTTCCCGGCAAAAAAACCATGACTTCTAAACGCCACTTCCGACTCAGCCATCCATCGCCTGATCGGGCACGGCTTCTTCATAACGGGTAGGGCATTTAAGCAATAATTCCTCGGCATAAAAAACACCATCCTGCCCCAATTTACCCGTCACAATCGCCTGAGCTTCGTTGCGCATCAGATCGGGCATCACACCGTTGTAAACCACTTTCAAGCGTGGCTGAGTGGGATCATTGACCGCTGTATGAAGTACCGCCGCTAGCCCGCCCTGGGCTGTGATCTCTTTTTGATCCCCGGGGATGTGGGCGATCACAAATTCCAAACGCAGCGTACTGGGGTCATACTTGATCGAATCACCAATCACTGCTCCCGAAATGCGCAGTTCGCGGTCTCCAATCGCAGCCGCTTTTTCCTCCAATTCCGCCACCGTCATGAAGTATTGCGCGCTGGCCTGCATGGAAGAGGCAATTAAATAAACTACCGCTGCCACGATCAACAGTCCGCCGATTAAGAATTTGATTCGGCTGCCTGAGGACGTGCGACCAGTGGATTGAGAGTCGTTCATCTTTCCTCCTGTAAAGACCAATCACAATGGATGAAACATGCTCCGTTTTCAATTTTCCATGAAAACATTAATCAAAAATGAGAAATACCGAAAACAGGGATGAGAATGTCCAACCTCAGGTGAAAATTGGCACAATCTCATTCGGGGGTATTATAACCTGTTTTGTCGGATTTAGGTTTGCGCCAGCACAATCTTGACTTTTTACTCGCGAATTGATGACAATTGACAGCAGGACAGCCAATCCGCTAAGTGTAGCCAGAGATCGTTCATAACCTTTTGGGTCGCCTGAGCAAACACCTCCCACCGGCCGTAGGCCTCTCCATCGGTTGAACTGACCAGATCAGTAACCCCCCTTAAAATCAGACAGGGAGTATGGTTGCGCTGAGCCACCCAGGCAATTGCAGCACTTTCCCAATCTCCGGCAATCCCATTGAATTTAGCCCTCAAGGTCGGAATTTCTGCCGGGTCAAGGTCACGGTCAGCCGAGAGCAAAGCGGCCCGGCGTACCGCTTGAGGGTAAGGGGGGATCAACCAGTCGAGATTCAAGCGGACATGGTAGGCTTCCAGTGCCTCCCAACTGTCCGACATTCGCTCCTCGATGTCGTACATCCACGTTTCTTCTACCAGAATAATCTCACCCCGTTCCACTCGACCGTAAAATCCTCCGCAGGTACCCAAATTGATGACGACTTTCGGCTGCCAGCGTTGAATGGCGTATTGCGCCGAAGCCGCCGCAGCCGTTTTACCCCAGCCCCCCTGTAAAATGATCAGCGGTTTATCATCCATGGAATACACCAAAAACTTTCCGAAAGGGCAATCCTGCAAAGTCAATCCCGCAAAGTGAGGGGCAAGCGCTTTCCATTCTTCATTGGCGGATATGATGACCACTCCCCAAACCGGTGAATTCATCCTCAATCCTCGGTTAAAGGTTCATCTTCACGGGGGAAGATCTGGTTGCTGGTGAGCAAATCCAGCAGAGACTTTCGGCGGGCAGACTCCAGCCGGCGGGTGCCGGTTTGAGCCGCTTGCCAGATCCACTCGGCTGCTTCGTAAGCCGCCCGCGGTTTACCCAGCCGGCGCGCCTGCGCTGCTCGTTTTTTCAACAACGCCTGCTGATTGATCCACAGGTGAGAGAGAGCTTCTAACACCTCGATGGGTGACTCAACCAGTTCACCGGCGCCGTTATTGACGACGTATTCCATATTACCGGTTTCCTGTCCCGGCAGGACGTCCACCAGAATCATCGGCAAACCGCAGGCCAGCGACTCGGTGACGATTAACCCGCCGGCTTTGCAGACGATCAGGTCGGCAGCCCGCATAAAAGCCGGCATCTCACTGGTATATTCGTACAAATGCACCGGCACGTGCCAGATGACCTCGTGCAATTCCTTAAAGGTTTCACGGTCTTTGCCGCACACCACCACCAGCTGCAGCGGTGCGCCAAAGTGGTTGATCACATGCAAAGCATCCATTAACCCCTTCACCCGCCGGCTGCCCACTGCCAGAATTGTAAAAAGATCGGGCTGCCAGCCCAATTGGGTTCTCAATTCGAGAGGGGTGCGCTTTTCTTCCGCAATTTGGGGATGAACCGGTATGCCGGTGATGTGAATTTTTTCGGCGGCCACGCCGGCCTCAATGGCCAATTCACGCACCTCCGGCGTTGGCACCAACAGCATATCCACGTTGGCATGAAACCACAGCCGATGCACTGAGACCAGGTCAGTTACCACGGTAATGAGCGGCACAAAGGTGCGAAAAATTGAGAATATCACCGAAAGCGGAGCCTGATAAAGTGGATAAGTCGTTACGATCACATCCGGTTTTTGTTTGCGTAACAGATCACGCAACACTTCAAACAGCATCACCGTCAGCGCGCTTTCCAGCAGTAAACTGGTGATGGTGGTGTCTGAAGCGTCATAACCCAGTTTGTATAATTCAGGCGCTTTACGCACCAGCAGGTCGTAATCCGACTGACTCTCGCGCAACAACAGCGGCGTTTTCTTGTCATCCAGCGGATTGACAATTTCCACGCTAACCTGATCGCCATACTGGTGCTGTAAGGCTGCTGCTATGGCATTAGCCGCACTGCGATGTCCAAAGCCGGCGTCGGCGGTCAAAATCAATACTTTTTTTCTGCTTTCCTCACTCATGTTTCACCCTGCTTTCCCACTTTCAGCGATCCATCCAGATAAGCATGGATAATTTCCAGCGCGCAGCGTGCCGAAAAGGCTTTATTCTCTTCCCGGTTACCAAGGCCGTAAAAGTCAGCCGCCCAATCTCCCTCGGCTGTGCTCAAACCAATCCACACCAGCCCCACCGGTTTGCCCGGCTGCGCACCGCCCGGCCCGGCAATTCCGCTAATCGAAACCCCGATCACATTTTCCTCTTTCCCATGCGAGGCAAATACTCGGCGCACACCTTGTGCCATTTCCAGTACGGTTTCGCGGCTGACCGCACCAAACTGAATCAGCGTTTGGGGTTTAACCCCCAGCAATAATTGTTTGGCCTCATACGAGTAGGCTGTGATTCCGCCTAGAAAATACTCCGAACAGCCGGGAACATTGGTGATGAGATGCCCCAATAGCCCGCCTGTGCAGGACTCAGCCACCACCAGCTTCAGGCCGCGCGCCAGCAGTAACTTTCCAATCCGGCTTTCCAGGGGTTCTTCCATCAACCAGATTATAACCGAGTATAATTTTGCAGAAAGGTATTGATCTGTATTCCAGTGGAGGGAAATCATTATGCCGCAAGCCACCTATCACTTTCCGACCGGTTTTTTATGGGGAACAGCAACCTCATCTCATCAGGTTGAAGGCAACAATACCAACAACAACTGGGCAGCCTGGGAAGCCGAAGAAGGACGCATCAAATTCGGGCATAAGGCCGGTTTGGCCTGTGACTGGTGGGGCGGCCGTTGGAAAGAAGATTTTGACCGGGCAGCCAATACAGGCCAGAACGCCCATCGCCTGTCAATTGAATGGAGCCGCATCCAGCCCAAACCGGAGGTGTGGAATGAAGAAGCCCTGAATTACTACCGCGAAATGATTCGGGGTCTGGAACAGCGCAACATGACCCCGCTTGTAACCCTGCATCACTTCAGCGACCCACTCTGGCTGGTCGAAATGGGCGGCTGGGAAAACCCGGATGTACCGTTGCTCTTTGAAAAATATGTGGCAAAAGTGGTTGAAGCCCTTAAAGAATACGTCAGCCTGTGGGTGACCATTAATGAGCCGAATGTCTATGTTTATGGCGGCTATCTGGGCGGGGGTTTTCCCCCGGGTAAAAATGACCTGCAGGCTGCCTTTACCGTTTTGAGCAATATGGTGCGCGCCCACGCTACAGCCTACCGCACCATCCACCGCATTCAAAAACATGCCCGGGTCGGGATCGCCCTGAATTACCGTAGTTTTACACCGGCGCGCGCTGCCTCACCTTTTGACCGCTGGATGGCGGGGTTCTTGCACGGCAATTTCAATCTCTCTTTCGTCCGTGCCATTACTGATGGCACTTTCCGTTTTGCCCTGCGCAGCACCGCCATCCCCGAAGCCGCAAAAACACAGGATTATCTCGGTATTAACTACTACTCGCGGGATCTGGTTGCCTTCAAACCGCTGGCTTTCAATTCCCTTTTTCATAAACTATCGTACCCCAAAAATGCTGACCTGAGCGATACCGGCTTTATTGCCAATATCCCGGAGGGGATGTTTGAGGCACTTAAATGGGCCAACGGCTTCAAACTGCCCATTATCGTCACCGAAAACGGCGTGGAAGATGCAGATGATCACCTGCGCCCGCGTTACACCATTCAGCATATTCATCAGGTCTGGCGGGCGGTTAATTTCAACTACCCCATCAAGGGCTACTTCCACTGGTCGCTGGTAGATAATTTTGAGTGGGAACGCGGCTGGACACAGCGGTTTGGGTTGTGGGGGCTCGATCCCGAAACGCAGGTGCGTACCCGCCGTACCAGCGTGGACGTGTATGCCGATATCTGTCAGCGTAACGGAATCGCCTCCGAAATGGTGGAACGATACGCGCCGGAAGTGTTTAGCACGCTCTTCCCGGGCTAAAGAAAAAGGTTAAATACACCACCGATAAAGAGATGTAATTTGGAGTGGTCTGCCCTTCGCAGGCAGACCTTTTTTTCATTCTAACCAGCAAGAAAAGTTGTAAAAATTGCCTATTGACAAAATAGAATAAATGTTCTATTATCTAAAAAATCGTGTAACTTTCCCAAAAATAGTTCAAGGAGAAAAGCAAAAATGAACCTCTCTTCTCACCCCGATCACTGGTCTTTGTCGAAAGTGTTTTCCGGCGTTCGGTTACGGCCCGGACTGCTCTTCGGTCTGATCATTTTTTCGGCACTGATCGCCTTCGAGATCTTCAACTACTCCACCACCGACTACGCCCTGCGCGACCTGCTTGGGGATCTGCGCTTTGCCGGTATCCGCTGGGCCACCATTCTCTCCATCGCCTTTTGCGGGATT
>DLXG01000195.1 GCA_003448875.1 Anaerolineaceae bacterium | reverse complement strand
GAGGAAATGTACCGCAATGGCCAGTTTCTCTGCTCGGAAGCCGTATTCCTGGTTGCCAACGAGTATTTGTGCAAACCGGTATCCGATGAAGTAGTCAAGCTGGCCTCCGGCTTTCCCGTCGGCATGGGATTGGCTGGGTGCGCTTGCGGCGCTCTAACCGGGGGTGTTATGTCACTGGGGTTGAAATACGGCCGGACGCAGGCGGCTGCGCCAACACCAGGTATGTTTGAGGCCGCTAAAGAACTGCATGACCGTTTCTTAGCCCGCCGAAAAAGTGTCTGCTGTCGGGTTTTGATCCGCAAATTCCAGATGGGCTCGCCCGAGCACATCCAGCAGTGCATTACAATTACTGGTGAAGTGGCCGCGGATGTTATCGACATTCTCTCCCGCGATGGTCTTCCATCTATTCAATCCAACAGCAATGGTGAAACCAATGGATAGTCAGACTGTCTTGCTTTTTACACGCAATGGCCTGGGTGATGCCCCCGCAGACCTTCAGGGCAAGCTGGCCCAGAAATTCCTGACCTTAATTAATGAACCTGGCATGCTACCAGCAAAAATCCTCTTTTATACCGACGGCGTGAAGCTGGCTTGCAACGGCTCTCCAATTATTGACCTTTTGAAACAGCTAGAATCCAAAGGAGTCGAACTGGTCTTGTGTAAAACCTGTCTTGATTATTTTGGATTAGGTGAGCGTGTCGAAGTGGGCATCGTCGGCGGGATGCCGGATATCATCGAGGCAATGAGCAAAGCGGGGAAGGTGATCTCGTTATAGCTCGGTCTTTCAATGAAGCCTGCAATTGAGTAGGCCAGACGAAGAGTACTTTTCCGAAAACAAGGATTGGCGATTTTCAATGGGCGGGATGGGATTACCTGGGTGAAGCGGGCTCCGCATGTGGGAGTATGGCAAGAAGAAAGGCGCACTCTATAAGGAGTATCCCTGCATCCTGGCAGAACAGGGCCTAATCGATATCACCGGGTATGTCACGGCCCGGGCGTACTACAACAAAGTGGCGTGGGGACTGGAAGAAAAGCCGTATATTTGTGTGCGTCCGGTGAACCATTCCGGCGAGCGACCCTCGAAATCGGTATGGCGCGGTACCGATGCCATCGTGAGCTGGAGTTGGCCGGCTGTGAAGGCAAGAATGCACTCGTTGAAGTGTATTCCAATGCGGACCAGGTGGAATTATGTCTCAACGCAGGTCGCTCGGGAAAAAGAAAGTCCGGAAGATGAATGCGCTGTTCAAGACGAAATATATCCCCGGCATTCTGGAAGCGATTGCGTATGATTCACAGGGTAATGAATGTTCCCGAAGCTATTTGAAGTCTGCCAATGAAACCACCCAGCTCAATGTGAGAGTTGATCGTCCCGTCCTCCAGGCGAATGGCAAAGATCTGGCTTTTCTGACGATTGAAATTACGGATGATCAAGACACTGTGAAAATGCTGGAAGGCCGTTCCATTTCGGTTACAGTGGAAGGTGCTGGAATATTACAGGGCTTTGGCAGCGCAAGGCCATTTACAGAAGAGAGCTTCATAGGTTCTGAACACTCTACCTATTACGGCCGGACATTAGCAGCGATTCGTGCAGGATCGGAGGCAGGAAGCATACAAGTGAATGTGTCCGCAGTAGGCTGTAAAACGCAGGGAATGACCATCCTGGTTGCAACACCAACGGAGATGCAAATGTAAGTCCTTTTGCCTAAAAACCACGCTGGAATTTTGAATAGGGATTCCGATAAACAATAAAGCATTCAAGGCTCGCTTTGAATGCTTTATTGTTTCACGACGATGCCAAGTACTTGAAATATTGTATGACCAGTTTTTAAGAAGATAAATGGCTCAAATAAGCCATTTATGCGACGATTTCTGTAAATACTCATCGCATAATGCCTCTTGGGCGATGTGTATTTGAAAAAGTAATCTAAATCTAATGATATGATTAAGCTTGTGTCTAATACAAGCCAAGAACGATATGCCATTGAGGCTTATAAGCACATTTTCAGGTTTTATCAAGGCTGGCTCTAGTGATTGAAAAAAATAGAATCGAAATATTGAAAATCAATAACAAATAATTGGATTTGATTTTCACACGGTCAAAACTAAGTTTTGTATTTCCGGTTATCCCTATCTTCAACGATTATGATTATAGGGTAAGCTCTTAGTAGAGGCCATTGGAGGAACGGTCCCTTGCCTGAAACGCCATCTACGCTTCCCCAACGAATCCTTGAACCTCTCACTCGAAGAAATTTAAACGGCGATGTTTACAAGCGAGAGAGTGTTGTAGAAAGTCAAATAATCTCTTCAATCGGATTACCCGATGAAGGAGTAATTGCCAGGGCGAAAATATCGGATAAAGAAGCAGTTGGATTTCTACAGGAAGAAACACTGGTCTACTTAATCAGGGAAAGCGCCCAAAATCAAAGGCAATTGGTTGCTGATATCCTTCTAGAGATATTGTTAGTCCGTTGTCAGAGGCAGGTGGATTACCGAATTCGGTCCCTCGATTCCGATTTGGCGAATGAAGCATATGCCGAGATCATGCGAAAACTTTTTGAAAAGATATTCGGCGCAGAAGGACAAAGTGATTACCTGCAAGTTCGTTTTTGGAATGCATTAGATCGGATCGCAATAGATGTATTTCGGCAGTGTAATCACCGGCGAGAACAGGACGAAGCAAATTTGTTATCGAGTCCTTATACAGCTGGCGAAGAAACTGAAGAGGTTAAAGATGAATGGGAACAAATACTAATTGGCTCAGAACACCTAATTCCGGGAGAAAGCCGGTGGTCTTCCGTTGAGCGCAAGGCCTTAATCGAAGATGCACTACAAGTATTGGGAGAACCCACTCGTACAGCTTTTATTCTCCATTACCTTGAAGGTTGGCAAATCGAATCAAAAGACCCTGATGAAATGACTTTGAGTAAATATTATCAGGTCACGCCTAAAACAATCGGCAATTGGCTAAGAAAAGCTAAAAGCGACTTGAAAATTTGGCGAGGAGATCACAATGAATAATCCGATCGAGCCATACACTCTTGAAGAGGTGCTCGACGCATATATTGCGGCTTCGCCGACGCCTAGCCGAGTAGTGTTACAAGAATGGATTAAGCGCTATCCGCAATATGCGCAAGCATTGACAGAGTTTACGATCGCTTGGTCTCAGACAGAGTATTTTCCGGAAAATAAGAACCCGCAGAAGGATCCAAATGCAAGGCTCCAGATTGGAATGAATATCGCACGGCAAGCGTATAAGCAAGCAGTGATCGCAAATCACAGAACCAAGGCTCAAAGTAGAGCGCCGATCGAATCTTTTTTTCGCGAGGGAAAGCAACTAGGATATTCTCCGGATGAGCTCGCAAGGCAACTCAACATCCCAGTGACTGTGATCAGAAGAATCGAAAGCCACCTCGTATTAATCGATACCATTCCGACCGGGCTGATTGAGTCTTTTGCAACAACACTTCAACGTCCATTCGGCGACATCTCACATTTCCTGAAGAGTCGACCAGATATTCCACAATCCGTTCGTCTCAAGTCACACCAAGCGCCCAAAGTTGCACAGCAGCAGAATTTTTTCGATGTTATTCGCACAGACCCAACAATCAGCGAAGAACAACGAACCTACTGGCTCTCCTTCGAAACAAAAAAAGAATAAGGGAACTAAATATCGATGAATCTGTGGGAATCTATCCGACAGCTCGCTCGAAAAAAGCGTACCGAAATCGATCTGCTTGCTAAAGGTGAAAACGCAGAAGACTTGCTTGCTGCTATAGCAGTGGTGACCAATATTCCTTGTGTGGGACTTCCCGCAGACGATCCACTATTATATGGTGCGGAAGCTGTTCTGGATCCTGAGTCAGAGCGTATTTGGTATAACCGGGAAGTCGACCCTCCCCTGTTGATAGTTTATAAAATTCACGAGTATGCGCATTATTGGATCGAAGGGCAGATCGTTGCCTGCAACCACCCAGATCTGGCTGCACGTCTGTCTGAAGAGAAATCGCCATTGGGTGTTGATCGCGTAGAGAGTTACAGCCCTAAGGAGCGCCGCGAAGCGCAAGCGAACGTTTATGCGCGCGAATTCCTTCTACCGGCAGAACGGCTCCGTAACTGGTTTATTCAAGAACGATGGTCAGCATCAAAGATTGCGCAGTACGTCGGCGTTCCGGAAAGTCTGGTATTTCACCAGCTTACCGACGTTCTACTTTTGCCGACCATTCCAGAAAAACAAAATTCCAAAGAAGATAATACTCAGCCGGCCGGCCGCCAACTTGATCCCAGCCAGGAAAAGGCGGCTTATGTTACCAAAGGTCCCCTCTTGGTGGAAGCCGGGCCAGGTACAGGAAAGACGCGCACGCTGGTTGGACGAGTCCAGTTTTTGATCGCTCAGCAAAAAGTGGATCCGCGCCAGATTCTCGTGCTGACCTTCTCGAATAAAGCAGCTGAGGAGATGCGTACCAGACTGGCCCAGGTATTACCAGTTGAGGCGCCTTCTGTCTGGATGGGCACCTTCCATGCTTTTGGTCTCGAAACGCTCCGGAAATATGGGTATGTGCTTGGGCTTCCCCCATCCCCTAAACTGCTTGATCCGGTGAGCGCACTTCTCTTGATGGAGCAACTGCTGCCAAAACTGGAATTGAGCCACTACCAGAACTTGTATGATCCCACGCTGCCCCTGCGCGATTTTCTGCAAGCCATATCTCGGGCCAAGGATGAACTGGTCGATCCCATCAAATATCAGCAGATGGCCGAGCAGATGGTGCAAACCGCTTCCAACGATGAGGAACGCGAGCGAGCAGAAAAAGTATTGGAGGTAGCAGGCGTTTACCAGGTATATCAGGTCCACCTGGATCAAGAACAACTGATCGATTTTGGTGACCTGATCGCAAAAACGGTTCAGTTGCTCACCGAGCATCCTGATATTCGCCAGGATCTTCGCAATATCTTCAGGCACATCCTCGTCGATGAATATCAAGATGTCAACCGGGCCTGCGCGCTCCTGCTAAAACAGGTCGCCGGCGAGGGGGAAGGCTTGTGGGTGGTAGGCGACGCCCGCCAGTCAATCTACCGGTTCCGAGGTGCTGCGCCGCAGAATATCACCTGGTTCTCAAGCGATTTTCCCGGTGCCAGCACGGTTCCGTTGCGCAGAAATTACCGCACTCAACCACCACTGGTTAAGACCTTCTCCGCCCTTGCGCCACAGATGGGAATTCAAACCACGATTCCTTTCGAAGAATGGGAGACCCACCGGGAAATAGAGGGCGGCGAGGTGATCATGCAAACCGAGGAGGATCTGGACGCGGAAGGGGAAATTATTGCCAGAGAAATCCAACAGCGCTTCAAACAGGGCATCGCATATCGCGATCAGGCCGTTCTCTGTCGCTCTCACACCAACCTGGCGCGGATTGCCGCACTTCTTGAACAACACGATATCCCTATTCTTTATATCGGTGATCTTTTCGAGCGCTCGGAAATCAGCGATCTGCTGTCAATCCTCGAACTCGTGGCCGGCGATGCACGTGGCTTTATCCGGGTCGCGACCTTTCCCGAATACAATATGTCAGCTGACGATGTACAGCTTCTCCTGGCTCTGCCTGAAAAGGAGCACGTTCCGTTTCCTCAGGCAATTACTCGATTCAAAGGCGAGCCAAGCCTCTCCGAGCAGGGCCGGAATGCGCTCGAACAGATCGACCGGCACTTACAGGGTCTTTCTTATGGGCACGGTAACTGGGCGCTGCTCGCCCATTACCTCTTTAACCGCAGTGGGTACCTGGTCTCCCTCCTCGCCAATACCAACCAGGCCGCGATTCAGCAACGCATCGCCATTTACCAGTTCCTGCGCTTTGCATATGAACAGGATCGCACGCTGGCCGGCAGTCAAGATGCAAAGCAGCGGTTTTTGGATTATGTGCGCCGTCTCGAAATCTTTGGCGAGGAAAAGCAGCTCCGCCAGATTCCAGATGCCGGTCAGGCTATGGATGCCGTCCGCATGTTGACAATTCATGCAAGTAAAGGGTTAGAGTTTCGCGCGGTTTACCTGCCTATGTTAGGAAAAGGCATCGTCCCATCGCGGATGCAGCCTCAAACCTGCTTCCCGCCCCAAGGAATGGTGGAGCAGGATCCCAAGGATGCCCATAACGAAGAGGAGCTTTGCCTTTTCTTTGTGGCGCTCTCGCGCGCCAGGGATGTATTGTGCTTATCACGCGCCAGGCGGTACAACAACCGGGGCAGCAACCCTTCGGATTACCTGGAATTAAT
>DLXG01000120.1 GCA_003448875.1 Anaerolineaceae bacterium | reverse complement strand
GAGAATTTACGGCCCGCCTGCCGAGCAAAAGGCGCGGTGGCGTCCTTCACCATGCGCGGTATTCACCCTCATGATGTGTCGCAAATTTTAGATAGCGAGGGAATAGCGGTTCGGGCCGGGCATCACTGTGCCATGCCGTTACACGAAAAGTTCGGTTTACCGGCTACCACCCGGGCTAGTTTTTACCTGTACAATAGCCGCGAGGAAGTAGACCGTCTGGTGCGCGGACTGGCAAAAGTAAAAAAGATTTTTGGCTGAAAGGCAAACCGCAATGGATGATCTTTATCGCGAAATTATTATTGAGCGGTATAAAGAGCCTCTCTACCGGGGTGTATTGGAGCCGCATGATATTTCCTTTGAGGATGAGAACCCCCTTTGTGGTGACCGTATCCGTGTTGATTTGCGTGTAGATGAAAACTCGCGGGTTGTTGAGGCTGCCTTCAGCGGACATGGCTGTGCCATTTCTCAGGCTTCGGCCGATTTGCTTTTAGAAAGTATCATTGGAAAAACACTGGACGAAGTAAAACAATTGAGTAAGCAGGATGTATTGGAATTATTGGGAATTGAACTGGGGCCGGTTCGCTTGAAGTGTGCTTTACTTCCGCTCAAAGTGGTCAAAGCCGGGGTGTATGGTTTGGGTGAAGCCAGCGATAGTTTATTGGAGGAGTGATAGGCTATGTCAGAACCAATAAATTTGACCGATTATTCCTTTTACACCGTCGCAAAAGTAGAGGACCTTCCGCCGGGGGAGCGTCTTTTTGTGGAAATTGGTGATGTCTCCATTGTGGTATTCAACATTGCCGGTAAATACTTTGCCATCGGGGATATTTGCACCCACGATGACGGTCCACTGGGAGATGGCGAATTGGACGGTCACCAGATCATTTGTCCGCGCCATGGCGCCCGTTTCGACGTACGTAACGGGAAGGTGCTTTCTCTGCCGGCGGTGGTAGACATACCCACTTATCCTGTGCGGGTTACTGAGGATGACATAGAAGTCGGTGTTCCCGACTGAGATGCTCAAATTAAAAAACCCCGCACGCCAGCGGGGTTTTTTTGATTTAATCAGGGTCTAATTCCCATTGTTAAGCGGGCTG
This sequence comes from Anaerolineaceae bacterium, assembly GCA_003448875.1. Lineage (GTDB taxonomy): Bacteria > Chloroflexota > Anaerolineae > Anaerolineales > Anaerolineaceae > Bellilinea. The sequence goes on along the minus strand of DLXG01000120.1, from coordinate 6,071 downwards.
GCAAATGATCCCACAACCCTTAGGATATCAAATCCTTCCGCGTAGGGACGTTCACATATGGCCCCATTTCGAATCAGGGTAGAACGGGTGATGTCCGGGTCGAAGTAGTAGCGGTTCTGGTAAGTCTTGTACTGACGCAGAGCCTCAATTTTCTTTTCGACAGCCGTTTCGCTGACCTCCACCAGAAAACTGGGGAAAAAGCCGTAGCTGCTGCGAATTACGTCAAAACCCAAAACGGTTGTGCCACGAAAAGCGCGCAAGGCTTCTTCGGTGAGGGTGGCGTGGTCCTGATGAATATCCGCTTTGGTGTGGACGAAAATCAAATCTGGCTTATAGGTGCGGTTAATCTGGATGAGGTATTCGAGAATTTCCTGACGGTAATGAGGAAAACGGCGGGTTTCAAATTGACCAAGGATGGATTTTTCCGCCGGCACACCCAAAACGGCCATGGATTGATAATGCTCTTCAACCAGATTCTTGAGCTCTGGGTTTTTCTGGTTATCCGAAAGGGTAACACAGAGGATATCGGTTTTATCCACTATCTGGGCCAGCAGCGCTCCGCAGCCGATCTCGATGTCGTCCGGGTGAGCGCCCAAAAAGAGCACCCGCCTCCCGTAAAAGATCAAATCCTGTCCCATAGGCTACTTGGTCGCCAGAATACCGCCAACCACTTTCGTCATTACCAGTTTCCCGTCCCGCTCCAACCAGCGGCTGGCAGTTTCTTCGATTTGGCTCATGATGCGGTTAAAGTCTTCCTTGTCCTGGAAGAAGGATTTCCACAGACGGCGGTCTTCGGAGAGGGAAGCGCGGGTGTATTCAATAAACGGTTCTACCGTTTCAAAGGTCAAGGGATTTTCGAATATGTGAAGATCGGTTTTGGCAAAGGTATCTTTGATGGTGGAATAAATCTCGCTGGCGTAGCGGGAACTGCCGGGCATGGGAGGAATGGGCTTCTGAGTGGCTTCCCGAATAATGTCATAGAATAGTTTTTTATTATCCGGCATAGGCCCGGAAGTAAAGAGGACACCCCCCGGTTTCAGTACACGGTGCATCTCGCGAATGGTAAAGGGAATATCATCCGCGTAATAAATCGCGAAACAGCACGAAACCAGATCGAAAGTATTTTCCGGAAGATCGAACGGTTTATTAAAATCCAGTTCTTTGAATTGTACGCTGGCTTTGCGGCGTTGATTTTCCTGTTGAGCCTCTTGCAATAATTCCTGATTTACATCTACACCAAGGATTTCTGCTTCCCCATTTAGATGATCATAATACGAAAAGCATTGTTTCCCTGCGCCGCAGCCAACATCCAGAATTTTCTGCCCTTTTTTGAGGGGTAAGATTTCCAGCATCCATTCATCAATATTGCGGCTGCCAAATTTTGTGTGGATGTCAATTCTTTTGAGTAAATCTTTGGTGGTTTCCTGATAATCGTATTTCATTTTTATTTCTCCCGTTTAATATGGCGTAAGTATAAATGAGATAAATGGATTGTCAAGGACATGTATACATCATTATAATAAGAGCATGGAAAAAGTCCGCCCAATGCAATCCATTCTCGCCTTTTGGGCCAGAAGTTTAAATTGCCCGGCTTGCAACCAGTTAGGGTTGGAAGTGATCCGTGAGGCGGGGGTGCCGGATTTGCTCCATTGCAAAGTCTGTAATACGGAATTTGAGGTTTCCGAATCAGGGGATTTCATACGATTGATTCAATATCCGCAGGCGCTGGGGGTTGATTTATATGGGATTTGGATGCCTTTTGGAGCGGTGCGCCAAAAAATCAAAACCATTCTCGAAAAAGAAGGATTAAGTCTGCCGGCGATGATTGCAGTGACCGGGGCAAATAGACCCCTGACGCGAACTAACCTGAGCAAAGATGATTGGGGGGAGCATGAAGGGTTGGAAGAACCACCTGAGCGTGCTGTTCAGCAGGCCAGAAAACTGCTTGAATTGGGAAACTCACGGGAAGAAGTGCGTTTAATACTGGAAAAAGACCCTCGCCTGAACCCTGTTCAAATTGAGCGGATTATGGAAATTGTTGAAGAACCGGCGCGGACGAAATCGCTGGAAAGATTTTTGATCTTGATATTGGTGATTCTTGGGCTGGTTGTTGCTGGTTTACTCATCTATCCCACCGGGATATTCGATCGGGCATTGTTAATAGTCAACGGTTTGCTCAGCGGTGAAAGGATAGAGATCATTTCACCACCACCGACGGTGACTCAATACGCCCGCCAGGGGCGGCCATTGACCTGCCCGCCCACTCAACAGGGAGCAGCGGCGTTATTTGGGGGAAAGGCGGATCACTGGCATTTTGACGGCAAGAACTGGATTTATACAGACATCAAGGGTGTTCGGGTGTATGTTCCGGAAGGGCTTTCAGCCCGTTACACGTATATGAACCCGATTCTCGAAATTAAGACTGTTGAGGGGCCGGCGATCATTGATCCCATCATGGCAGTATCCATTGATTGCTACCGATAAAATAACGTGAGTCGTCGCTGGATTTACCCATTAAGGGTGTTTTCCCTTTTATTTATAGTTATGGCGGTGCTTGTAATTCTGTATGCCTGGCAGGAGTATCGCCAGGTACAAACCGTTTTGCCTGAAAATAGCCGCTGGGGGGTGCTGGATATTAGCGGTTTGACCATCGAGGAAGCCCGCCAGCGCGTACTGGCGGTTTACCTTGCTCCGCTTGAATTGCGATATGAAGACCAGTTCATTCAAGTTTCAGCCGAGACACTTGGTTATCGGGTAGATTTATCAGAGAGTGGGAAGTTATCCTCTAACTTCAATTCGTCTTTTTGGGCTTATCTTTGGGGCAGATTGGAGACCCCGGTTGAATGGCAAGTGGATTTCAGTCTGGATAAAACCCAGCTCAGAACCTACCTGCAAAACGAGATTGCCAGCCGTTATGATGTCAACCCCATTCCACCTCTTCCAATACCCGCCAGCAGTCGGTTTCGGTCAGGAATTTCAGGAAAAGCATTGGATATTGATGCTTCTTTGATTCGGTTTGAAGAGGTTTTGAATAATCCACTCAATCGGCAGATTGAGCTGGTGGTACGTGAGCAACCCGCCAGCATTACCGATCCAAATTTATTGAAAGCAATCTTGATTCAGGAATTAAAAACGGCGAACTTTGATGGCATCGCCGAGATCTACGCTTATCATTTATCAGAACATCAGTCCCTGCATTTTGCTATAAAGAATGGTGAGGAAGTGCCGGCAGAGATTGCCTTTTCGGCTGCATCCACAATCAAAATCCCCATCTTACTGACCGCTTTGATGCAAATCGAAGCCCCTTTCCCGGATGAATTCGTCCAGCTGGCGGAGAGGATGATGGTTTATTCGGAAAATCCACCCGCTGATCGAATCATGGAAGCCTACATCGGTTCCACGCTGGCGCCGCTGAAAGTAACCGAAGTGTTGCAAGAGGCCGGTTTCCAAAATACGTTCCTTGCCGGATATTTTTATCTAGGCGCACCCCTGCTGCAACGATTTGATACCCCCGCCAATCAACGGGTGGATATCAACCTGAACCCGGATGTGTATAATCAGACTACGGCGGGCGAGATGGGGCGGTTACTGGGAGCAATTTACGAGTGTGCTGATTCAGGCAGCGGTTTGCTGATGGAACGGTTTGCCGGTCAGGTAACGCCTGAAAAATGTGCATTTATACTGGAGATGATGAAACGCAACCGAATCGGGGTATTAGGTCAGGCCGGACTGCCGGAAGGGCTGCCTTTTGCACATAAACATGGCTGGAGCGAAGAGAGCGACGGCTACCTGCATACCATCAGCGATGTGGGTATTGTCTTTGGACCACAGGCGGATTATGTGATGGTGATCTTTCTGTATGATCCGGTGCAGCTGCTGTTCGAGCCGGCCAATGCCCTGATGGCGCGTTTGAGCCAGAGGATTTACAACGCCTGGAATCCAAATTATCAGATTGAATGGGTTTTTGGCGATATCTTTTACCGCTGAAAGGCTTAACAAATCCGCGGCAATATCTCACCGGCCAGCATATCCAGAACGCGGGTTGCTCCGATGCTGGTTTTGAGCAGCACGCGTCCACTGTCATTGGTGACTTCACCGATTCGTGAGGCCAATTTTCCATAGGGATGGCGGCGCATGGCCAGAAGGGCAGCCTCGGCTTCTGCGGCGGGAACAATTGCGACAATTTTTCCTTCATTGGCGATGTAAAGAGGGTCAAAGCCGAGCATTTCACAGGCGGCCTGTACGGCTGGCTGAATCGGGATGGCATTTTCATAAAGGAGCATCCCAACCTGACTTTGAGCAGCGATTTCGTTGAGCGTGGTTGCCAATCCGCCGCGGGTGGGATCGCGTAAGACGTGGGTATTAGGGGCAGCCGCTAACAGTTCCTGAATCAGACCATTGAGAGGGGCTACATCTGAAACAACTTGCGCGCTGAATCCCAATTCACCTCGTTCTGCCAGCACGGCGATGCCGTGATCGCCCATACTGCCGGAGACGAGAATTACATCGCCGGGCTGAGCCTGATGGCCGTTGATGTGCCTTCCTTCGGGTAAAAAGCCGATACCAGTGGTCGTAATAAAAACCCCATCGGCTTTTCCCTTTTCAACCACTTTGGTATCTCCGGCAACAATTTGAATGCCGGCCTCTTGAGCGGCAGTCCGCATCGAGTCCAGTATTCTTATTAAGGTTTGAACCGGCAGACCCTCTTCCAGAATAAAGCCGGCAGTCAGGTAAAGGGGTTGGGCGCCGGAAACAGCAATATCATTGACCGTGCCGCACACCGCCAACCGACCAATATCCCCTCCCGGAAAGAACAGAGGGCTGACGATATGACAGTCGGTAGAAACGATCACTTCACCATTTGATTTGCTCAGACGGGCAAAATCATCTCCGCTGAGGAGAGGCGGACTGCTCAGATAGGGCAGGAAAATATTCTTGATGAGATCGTGAGTCAGACGCCCGCCGCTTCCGTGACCGAGAATAATCTGGTCATTATGTTTAAGGGGAAGGGGGCAGACCGGGCCTTCCATGGAAGGTAGGGTAGTGTCTGACATGGCTGGTCTTATCCTTTCACCGGCGAGGAATTGCGGGCGAAGCGGTAATAGGCTGCACAGGCCCCTTCAGCAGAGACCATCGGCGCTCCCAATGGGTTTTGAGGGGTGCAGGGATTGCCAAATGCAGAACAGTCGGGCGGTTTCTTTAGACCCTGTAAAATTTGCCCGGCAATGCACAGGGGCGATTCGTGAGTTTGAATACTCCCGACCTCAAAACGGAGTTCAGCATCAAATTCGGCAAATTCGGGCCGCAGTCCCCAGCCACTGAGCGGGATGCGGCCAATGCCACGCCAGTTACGGTCAACCGGCTGAAAGACTTTTTTGATGATGGATTGGGCAGCAAGGTTGCCTTCGGGTTTGACGACGCGAGCGTAAGCATTTTCGACCCGCACCTCATTCTTTTCCAGCAGATTGACAACCGTGTAGATTCCCCGTACCAAATCCAGCGGTTCAAAACCGGTAACGGCCATAGGCACGCGGTATTGTTCCGCAATCGGAATATAGTCCTGATAGCCCATCACCGTACAGACATGGCCGGCCAGCAGAAAACCCTGTACGCGGTTATGAGGAGAAGAGAGGATAGCGTGCATGGCTGGCGGTACTAAAACCTGAGAAACCAAAACCGAGTAATTCTTCAATCCCAAGGCCTTAGCCTGTAGGACGCTCATCGCGTTGGGCGGTGCGGTGGTTTCGAAGCCGATGGCGAAAAATACTACCTGCCGGTCTGGATTCTGCTGGGCAATTTTGACAGCGTCCAGTAGGGAATAAACCACCCGTATGTCAGCTCCGCTGGCGCGCAGGGAGAACAAATCGCGGCTGGAGCCCGGTACGCGCAGCATATCACCAAAAGAACAGAAAATCACCTCCGGCCGGGCTGCAATTGCCAGAGCCTTATCAATCAGTTCCAGCGGTGTGACACAAACCGGGCAGCCCGGCCCGTGAACGAGTTCAATTTCGGGAGGCAGCAGCTGATCAAGGCCGGACTGCATGATGGCATGGGTTTGACCACCGCAGATT
>DLXG01000165.1 GCA_003448875.1 Anaerolineaceae bacterium | reverse complement strand
TTTATGGGTCAACCTGGTGACTGACGGTCTGCCCGGTCTGGCTTTAACGGTGGAGCCGGCTGAACGAGATACCATGAAGCGCAAACCCTTCCCGCCAAAAGAAAATGTGTTTGCGAGGGGAATGGCGCGGGATGTTTTATGGATTGGCTTATGGATGGGGCTGGTTTCTCTGGCAGCAGGTTTGTGGGCATTAAACACTGGCCGTACCGAATCCTGGCAGACCATGGTGTTTACCACGCTTACCTTAGCCCAGATGGGGAACGTTTTGGCGACCCGCTCCAATCGCGATTCGCTGTTCCAAATCGGTCTGCTTTCAAATAAACCTATGTTGGGGGCAGTTTTGTTGACCTTTGCCCTCCAGATGGCAGTGGTGTATGTTCCTTTCCTGCAAAATGTATTTGATACGCGGGCTCTGCCAGTGGAAGACTTGCTGGTCAGCCTGGGTATGAGTACGCTTGTGTTTATTGCTGTGGAAATTTTCAAATGGGTGCGCCGCAAGAGAGAAACCGCCTAATAGAAAAATCAAATTATGCTTCCATCCAGATTTCCCTCACCTTATGGTGAGGGAAATCTGGTTTATTGGACAATGTCTATAAATTATGAATTGGAACTATTGATTTAATCGGCAATGCGGTATAGAATGGGAAGAAGATAAAATATCATTTAAAACAGTTCAAAAATTATAAAATTTTGGCATTTACGATCCCCAATATGGGGATGAAACTTTCAATAAAAATATTTTTTCAGGAGAATATATGCCCATATCAGGAAGTGGCAGCAAAGTTGGTATTTACGTTGATGTAGCCTATATCTATAACAATGGCGGCTCCAAAATGCAATATGACGTATTACGCGAGTTTGCCTGCCGGGATTTTGCCGAACCGGTTCGTATGAATGCGTATGTCAGTTATGACCGTGAGCGGGCCGAGTGGGACGAGGTTTACCGCAAAGGCACCCAAAATTTTCACTCCGCTTTACGGGATATGGGCTATAAGGTGATCGTCAAAGAAATTCAGTGGTTTGAAGATGAAAGCGGCAATCGTTATGGGAAGGCCAATGCCGATTTAGATCTGGCGGTGGATGCTCTACTCCAATCTGCCAAACTGGATCGCGTGCTGCTTGCCAGCGGGGATGGCGATTTTGTTCAGGTTGTGCGCGCTTTGCAGGATAAGGGCTGCCGGGTGGAGGTCATGGCGCTGGATAATGTCTCCAGCAAACTGCGCCATGAGGCGGATTTCTTCATCTCCGGCTACCTGATTCCAAACTTAATCCCGGTGAACAATTACAAGACCGATCAACCGGAATGGGGTGAGATTGGCTCGCGCGTACGGGGCTGGTGTTACTGGCACAGTGAGCAGGGCTACGGGTTTATGCGTTATCTCAAAGCGATTGCTCCCGGCTTATGGCTCACCGATACACGCCACCCCGATTCGCCGTATGCTACCGCCTTTTTCCACGATTCGAACCTGCCCGAATCAGTCCGTCCCACAGTTCTGCCGAGCCGCAGTTATATTTTTGAAATGGAACTGGCCCGTTCGGAGCGTGGCGGAGGAATCCAGGCGATTAACATCGAATTGATCAGCAAATTCTAACACCGCCGTTTTTTCGGATTTCCCGGCCATGCAAAAGCAACTGGCTGGTATAATAATATGCCTGTAAACTGGATTATTGGAAGTCAATCGTATGCTGGATAAAATTATAAAAATCGAGGAACGTTACGAAGAACTCAACCGCTTGTTGGAAGAGGCGGGAGATGATTATCAACGGGCTGCCGAACTGGCCAAAGAGCGGGCGGATTTAGAAGAAATTGTCGAAAAAGGGCGCGAATACCGTCAGGTACTCAAACGGATTGAAGAAGCCCGCCAACTGCTGGATGGGGAGGATGAAGAACTCAGCCTGCTTGCCCGACAGGATTTGGATGAACTTGAACCGCGCCAGGAGACCCTGGAACGCGAAATCAAATCGCTTTTGCTTCCCAAAGATAAGCGCGATGAACGCAATGTGATTATGGAAATTCGCGCCGGTACGGGCGGTGAAGAAGCAGCGCTCTTTGCGGCTGATTTATTCCGCATGTACAGCCGTTATGCCGAACGGCGTAATTGGACGGTAGAAATCCTTTCGCAAAACGAAACCGGAATTGGCGGCTACAAAGAAATCATCTTTATGGTTAAGGGACGCGGGGCCTACTCCCGCTTGAAATATGAATCCGGTGTGCACCGCGTACAACGTGTGCCGGCCACCGAGGCCTCCGGACGCATACACACTTCCACCGTAACCGTGGCGGTGCTGGCTGAGGTGGAAGAAGTGGACATTGATATTCCGGAATCGGATATTCGCATTGATATTTACCGCTCAGCTGGCGCGGGTGGTCAGAATGTTCAAAAAAATTCCACAGCAGTGCGTATCACGCATATTCCTACCGGCATTGTGGTGGCCTGTCAGGATGAACGCTCTCAATTGCAAAACCGCCTGCGGGCGATGAGTATTTTGCGGGCAAAATTGTACGAAATTGAAGAAAACCGGCGTCAGCAGGAGCTGGAGGAAACCCGTCGTTCACAGGTTGGAACGGGTGAACGTTCTGAGAAAATTCGTACCTATAATTACCCGCAAAACCGCGTGACCGATCATCGGATTAATCTTTCGTCCTTCAATCTGCCGGCGGTGATGGATGGCGAATTGGATGAATTCATCGAGGAATTGGCCCTGCGGGATGAGACTGAACGCCTGACCGCACATGAAGCCGCACAACCCTGATGCCGGTGAATGGTTAAGATCGGCACGCCGGCGATTACACCATATAGAAGACGGCGGATTGGCTGCCCAGGTCATTCTGGCGCATGTGCTCGGGAAAAGCCGTGAATTCATTTTGGCCCATCCTGAACAGCCGCTGACAGCCGACCAGCAAGAAGAATTAGAGAGCTTGCTTACCCGTTTTGAGCAGGGAGAACCGCTGGCTTATCTGACCGGGAAACGAGAATTTTTTGGACTGACCTTTACAGTTACCCCTGC
>DLXG01000281.1 GCA_003448875.1 Anaerolineaceae bacterium | reverse complement strand
TATAAAAAACCGCATAGGAAAAGCCGATTTTGCTAACTTTGATGTGATTTTAGTGTGGGATCGGCCGGGAAAATCAGAGATAGAAAATTTTGCTAATAAAATTAACAAACGCCCTGCTATTTTACTTTATTTTGGGCGAATGAACTTAATTCAGCGTTCGGACTTTTTACGACTCACAAAATCAAGACAACTTCCTTTTTTACTCATTGATGATGTATTAATTGCTTATCTCGCTTCTGAATATGAAGTCCGTCTGCAAGCGATGTTTGAATGTACGCTGCCTTACGCATATGTAAATCCTTATGTGCCATTTGCTACAGGCAGTGTTCCGCCGGAAATGTTTTTTGGTCGGGAGAGCGAAATAAATCGTTTGCTAGACCCTTATGGTCCAGCTATTGTTTATGGCGGTCGCCAATTGGGTAAGTCTGCACTATTGAGACAAGTTCAAAATCGCTTTGAGCAAAGTGGCCCCAAATACATTGCTATTTATGAAGATATACGATTAATAGGTACTGTTGAAACCGAACAGGACTATCGTCGAGAATTACTGGAGCGATTAACAGAAGCACTAAAGCACGAAGGATTGTTTGCGTCTAATCGCTCTTTTGAAGATTTCTCGAAATTTACCAGTGCCCTTATTGAAAAAGTGAGAGAGAAAGACTTGCGAATCCTCTTATTGCTAGACGAAGCGGATAACTTTTTAGAAGCCGATGCTGGAAGGGACTTTCAAATTGTTAGTCATCTAAAAAGAGTAATGGACCAAACAAATCGCCGCTTCAGGGTGGTTTTTGCTGGTTTACACCACGTTCAGAGATTTAAGAATGTTCCTAACCAGCCTCTTTCTCACTTGGGTGATGCTGGGGCGGTGGAAGTTGGCCCATTAGAGCCCGCCGCGGCTTTTGACTTAATCAAAAAGCCTTTCCAAACTTTAGGGTATTATTTTGGGGATAGAAATCAAGAAGACCCGTCTCTTATCTACTTGATCCTTTCTTATACAAATTATCATCCCGGTTTGTTGCAGCTCTTTGGTCAACACCTCGTTGACTACTTGAATCAGAAAAGCAATAACGGTAATCCACCATACCCGATAAGCCGTGATGATATCAATGCTATTTATCGTAAACCTGAAGTTCGGGAGAACATAAAGGATCGATTCAATATCACCCTTAAACTCGATGATCGGTACGAAGCAATTGTCCTGTCTCTAATCACCCAACAATGGGATGAGCAAAATGGCTTTGATCGCCTTTACACTCCGGAGGAGCTATATTCAATTTGCAGGGCTGATTGGAAGGCAGGATTTGAAGAAGTCAGTATGGATCGCTTCAAAGGCTTTCTTGAAGAAATGCGTGGGTTGGGTGTTCTTTCGCTAAATTACGAAGGGGGGTTTAGTCCTAAGTATCGCTTGCGCAGTCCTAATTTAGTTTCGCTAATGGGAACAAGAGATCAAGTCCTTGATCGTTTGGCGGAAATTTCTAAATCTGAAGTTACCAGCCAAAAAAGAAAATTGGAAAGTTACAGAACTTTTATTAATCCATACTACAGTCCCCTAACCCGAAACCAGGAAAGCATGATAAAGGGTAATCGTTCGGGTGTGTGTCTTGTTTTTGGATCATCGGCTAATAATATTTCGGCTTTATCGTCTGCTCTTGAAAAAGTGACAATGCAGGTAAAGGGAAAGTTCAAAGAAATTAAGGTTTCAGCTGGTGTTGGCGATGCGATTCAAAATGATCTAAAAAGGTTTTTGCAAGAGCAACCCAATACCCTCTTCTTGATAGCTTTGAGAGACCTTGAAGGATATACCTCCGAGCAAATTATTTGGCAGGTTGAGTCTGCAATCAAGTTTTGTCGCCAAATGCTGAAAGATCGTAAGCAAACTTTACGGGTTGTATTCCAATTTGGTCCATTTAGTACTCGGAATTGGTTCAATATTCCTGAAGAGAAACGGATAAAGATTGAACAAGAGGAAGTAGATGTTGTTATTTCCCTAAACCGCTGGGATAAGGTAGGTATTCAACAGATTCTTGAACGGCATGAACCTGAATGGCAAGTCAGCGATCTTTCAATAAGAAAAATAATTGAGGCGACTGGAGGTTGGCAAACCCTAGTCGATCGATTTATCAAGTATGGCGAAAAAGAAAGTGATATCGAAGTCCCATTGCGGAAATTAAAAGAGTACCTTGAAAATAGCAAAGAAGTAGTTGGGGATTTCGTGAATGATCTGGGTATTGTGGAGCCGAAAGCAAAGGAATTTATTACCCATCGTTTAGAAATTGGCGAAAAATTTAGTGAAAAAGAACTACAAGGCGAATCAACAGAAGTAATTTTAGAATTAATGGATGTTCAAGACTTATGGATTGTGGATTATTTGCGTCGCCTTTCCATTCTTGGGGAACAGGATCATTTTCCAGTTGAAAAATTAGTGTCAAAGATCTGGAGAGATGTCGTTGCATGATAATGTGTGGGATTTACCTTCACTTAGATTGTTGATGAAAGAAATTTCACACAATCTGAGTGAAGGTGTTTCTGTTATCCTTATTTGGTCAGTTTTTCTTGAGTACGAGGAGTTCTTAGAACGGTTATCAACTTATCTTACTGAGAACGGTTGTGGATTGGAATTCATTAACCTGGCAGATGTATCGGAACACCGGATAACCTCGACAAGTATTGGGGATATTTTAGGTTTACCTGATGAAAAAATGAGGAATTTTTATGACCAACCTCAAGTTTATATTTTTGATAAATTTGAATCCCGTTCATTAAAAAGTCAATTCTTATTGTTAGAGTTTTATCAAAATTGGCGAAAAATAAACCATAATATTAATTTACGAGCTTCTTTATTAATGGTTATACCCGTTGAAAACTTGACAAGCAATCACTTAAGTATTTTGAAGCAGGAGAGGGGGGAAGTCAAAGGAAAAATAAGAATTATTGTAGGAATCCCCTCAATGCTTGAGTCCCAATTATTGAGTCGCCCGCTCAGTATGGGTGAATTAACTCCTGAATATCAATGGAAGGAAGCATTGATTTCATCATTATGTGCTAATGACTTGGAATTATCTGAATATTTATGGCGGCATGACTTAAATTCCCCTCTTAGCATAAAAGAATCTCTGCAAGAATATGGGGAATTGACCGAGTGGAGGAATAATAACTTAGAGTTCCTCGAGAGTTGGAGACCAATCCCTCGCGGTGCTGGGATAGACATACAGAAACATCTATTAAATCTCAAATTAATTCAGCGAAAAGTAACTTTATACACACCTGAGTTTGGTGAAGAGATTCACCCTGTCTCATGTATTAGAAAAGGGGATGTTAATGGTTATCTTGACCGATATATTTGGCGTGGTCAGTCATTTATCGTTTTACCAATCATTGATCAAGTTCGTATTAAGATGATAGATGTCCTTAAGAGGAATTTAAAAAATAACAAAGTTGATTTTGATGAAGCAGAAATTAAGGATTTGTGTAACTATTTACGCGACCAAGATCATTATTCCAATATGAGACAAATTTATCTAAATGATCTTGAACGGGTTCGTTCGATACGTAATTCAATAGCTCATCTCAAACCAGTATCAATTTCTGAATGGAATTTTTTGGTGCAGTTTTCGTCGAAAATTTTACAAAAAACCTAAAATCCAGTGATAATTATTCCTTTTTTATGTAGATGCTTTTTATGAAAATTATAATACCAACAACAATTTTCACGGGTTGATATCACAATATTCTGCAAATTTCATGTTCTTGACGAAAATAATTTTTGGAAGTACCCATAATATGAGTTTTAACACTTTTGGTGAGCATCACTGCTTTATCTGTCTCACCCACAGACTCGGGCAGGATAAATAAGCAGAAGGTCCGCTGTCAACTAATAGGTAGTCTAAATGTTTCCAAATGATGCCACTTGTATCTAATCAAGCGAGGCTCTGCCCCGTGTAAATCAGCAAGTATTGACGGATTGGTAAACATTCCCTTGCAAGAATAAATAAATAGAGGATGCGTTAAGGAGGATTGCTATTTTGGGCTATATTTTTCAGAAAAAAGTTGCATAACTGGTTGGTACATAAGCATTTTGATGCTTCTTACACCTCTGATATTGGTTTTTTGATTATTTGACATTCCCCCTCCCTTTTTGTACACTATTATCAAATCAATCTGTCTGCTCTCTCTTTATCGGGGGAGACTCCATGAGCCATCCGCTTGAAAGCATTCTGGTGCAAGTCCTTGATCCGCGCGGTGTAACCGTCGGGGCGGGCTTTTTCCTTGCCCCTGATCTGGCCGTTACCTGCGCTCACGTTGTAAAAAGGGCAAAAAGTGCTGTTGGTCAGCCGGTTGAAATTGAACTTTTTGCAAACAGGCAGCGCGTAACGGCGCAGGTGCTTTTTGAGGGTTGGTCACCGTCCGATCAGGACGATGTGGCGTTTTTAAGAGTGCCTGTTGTCCCGCCGATGGCTCAACCATTGACTCTCGGTTTCTCGGCGGGCAGACTGGGACATGATTATGCCGCGCTGGGTTTTCCAGACGATCGTAACTATCTGGCGTACTGGGTACTTGGAAAACTGACCGAACCCGTACCTGCGGCCGGCACGCGCAGGCCTGTGCTCCAGTTTCAAGGCGGTGAGATCGAAAAGGGCATGAGCGGAGCGCCGGTTTTGGATCTCCGCTCCAACCAGATTGTCGGGATGGTTTGTGAATTCAAGGATCGCAGTCGTAGCCGAACCGCATACGGTGTGACAGTCGAGACCCTCCGACAGAATTCACCCGACCCATTGCAGGTGGAAGACATTGCCGAAATGACCGGCGGCGAGGTTTATGCAACCTTCAAGATAATTCTGGCAGCCTTGAAACAGGCTGGCATTGAAATTCGGGTTCGTACCAATCCCGCTAGTGGTGAAGCGTTGTTTGATCTGGCAACTCCCGATTTTGGGGTTTTGTTGACCCGCCAGACGGCCGAATACATGCTGGGAGAGGCGCAGCGTAGTGCGGATTCCCTGCATCGCGAGCAGGTTTATCTTGCACGCTTCATTCTTGATCATAACTACAGCCGCTGGGAGCGCGAATACCTGCCGCTGAGCGGGCGTTTGATGGAGCCGGGCCCCCTGACCACCCTGCGGTTAAGGGACTCGCAAGACCCGAGCCTGAGTCAGGCGGGAGAAAAACTGGATGATTTACGGGATGCCATTACAAAATACGGCAGAACTCGCTTTGTGATTCTTGGCGAGCCGGGTTGTGGTAAAACCACCACGCTCGAACGGCTGGCGCTGGATGTGGCTCACCAACGCTTGAACAACCCGCACAGCGCCAAGATACCGCTGCGCGTTGATCTGGATTTTTTTAATAAAACTCCTATTGATCCGGATAAATTCCTGCGTGAAGAGTGGCAAAAAACCGGACTCTTGGTCAGTTATGACGATTGTGTGCTGGCAGGGGAAGTCTGCTTTCTGCTGGATGGAGTCAATCAGATGCCGTTTGACGACCGCCCTGACCGGATTGAGCGCTGGCGAAGGTGGGTGCATGATCTGAAAGCCGGCAACTGGGCGGTGTTTACCTGCCGCAGTTCGGATTACCAGCCGCGATTGAGTATCCCCGAAGTGCATGTCCAGCAACTGGACGCCAATCAGATCCAGCGCTATCTGGAAATTCGCTTGGGCGATGATCCGTCACGACGAAAGAGAGTGACGGATGAACTGGAGCGCTGTTTTCGTTCGGGTGACCACCGCTTATTGGATCTGGCACGCAATATTTTTATGCTCACCTTGCTGGTAGAACGCGCCATCGAAGATAAAAAACTTTCTGGAAATCGGGCTGTTCTCATGGAGGATCTGGTCCTGCGCCGGCTTGACCGGGAATTCCAGTGCATGCGCCAACCGCCGAAGGTGCGCCTCAAGCCGCAAGAGGCAGCCAGGGATGTACAATCCTTCTTGCGCAGGCTGGCTTACCAGATGCAGAAGCAAAGCGGGGCGACAGCCATGAGTAAGGCTGAATTAAGCCGTTACGTCTCTATCCGGGGTGAGGCACTCCTGCTTGAGGATGAGGAGGCGCTAAAACTGGGGTTGGACAGCGGCCTTCTGGAAGAAAAAACCGATTCCAAAGGGAATATTTCCTATGCCTTTTACCACCATCTCCTGCATGAATACTTTGCCGGACAGGAGCTGCTGGAACACTTCCGAGCGGGAGCGGACTTATCGGTGTACTGGCGGGTCAACTGGCAAAAGCCCGACCCCATCGAACCATTGCCAGCAGGCGAGCAATTGCCCCCGCCGCCGGTGACCGGCTGGGAAGAAACCACCCGCATGGCGGCCGCTCAGTCAGGCAAAGATCTCCATCGTTTTGTGCAGGCGGTGGCCGAGCACAACCTGCCGCTGGCGGGGCGCTGTCTGGCGGAGGCTGAAGAGCAGAGCGAACTGACAGAGCAATTTCGCAAAAAACTGTTGCAACGCCAGCGCAGTCCGCGCGCTCACCTGCGCGGGCGGATTGACGCCGGGCTGGCCCTCGGGGAACTGGGTCACCCCGACCTGAGACGCCAGCCGTTCTCCTTTGAGGGCAGAACTGTTTGGGCAATTTTGCCCCCCATGCAGGCGGTTGCGGCCGGCCCCTTCATATTCGGCAGCAGCCGCGAGGACCCGCAAGCATTTCCTGACGAATACACTGATCCGCGCCAGATCGACCTGCCGGCCTTTGAGATCGGGCGTTACCCGGTCACCAACGCCGAGTTTTACTGGTTTATCGAAGCAGGCGGTTACGACCAGCCGCGTTGGTGGGATGAGGAGGGCTGGATATGGCGGCAGGGCGGCCCGCAGGCACATGCTGCAGCGATCGAGCAATTGATGAAATTTCGTTCCTGGCTTCAACAACAGGATCTGGATCAAATTGCCGGCTACTATAACTGGACAAAATTATATAAAGATTACTGGGCAGATATGATCCGGTTGGATAATCAGGCTGCCCGCCAGCGAGCCGAACAGGCTTTCAGCCGCCCGTTTGACCGCCCCGCTTTCTGGGACGATGCCGGGCTGAGTGCTTGGGCCCGGCCGGTGGTGGGGGTGAACTGGTACGAAGCGAGAGCCTACTGCCGCTGGCTTTCTGCGCTCAGCCGGCGCACTTACGAACTGCCGCCGGAGAAGTGCTGGGAAAAAGCCGCCCGCGGTGTGGATGGGCGCACCTACCCCTGGAAAGGCGGTTTTGACAAAAACCGCTGTAATACGGTGGAGAGCCAGATCTACACCACCACCCCGGTAGGGTTGTACGCTGAGGGCAGCAGTCCCTTTGGGTTGTTCGATGTGGCCGGTAACGTTTGGGAATGGTGTGCCGATTTCTACCGCCCTTATCCCGGCGGTGATCCTGAAGCAATTCCTGAGGAGGTGAGAAATTTACGGGTTGTGCGCGGCGGTTCGTGGAGCGTCCATCAGAGGAACGCCCGCTGTGCTTTCCGTTACTGGGACGAGCCTGTCTACTTCGACAACGACTTCGGGTTTCGGCTCTTCTCCCCTGGCTGATACTGAATTCTGAATTCTGATTTCTGGGGGGTCTGGGGGGCTTTGCCCCTCAGCCAAAAAACAATTGATGAAAACTTACAAAAATCTCTACCCTCAAATAACCGCTTTCGAGAATCTTTACACCGCTTACAAGCGCGCTGCTCGCGGCAAGCGCCGCAAGCAAGCGGTGGCTGAATTTGAGATGAATCTGGAAGAAAACCTGTTTGAATTGCAAGAACAACTAATCAACCAGACTTACACGCCTTCTCCTTACCGTAACTTCCATATATTCGATCCCAAGCCGCGTTTAATCTCGGCCGCACCCTTTCGCGACCGGGTGGTGCATCACGCACTATGTCAGGTGCTTGAGCCGATCTATGAACCCCGCTTTATCTACGATACCTACGCCTGCCGGCGGGGCAAGGGTACCCATGCTGCCATTCGCCGCGCTCAGCAGTATGCCCGGCAATTCCCTTATGTTCTGCAATGCGACCTGCGCGAGTTTTTTCCCAGCATAGACCATGCCGTCTTAACATCGCGCTTTACCCGACTGCTGCGTGACCAGCGAGTATTATGGCTGATCGAGCAGATTCTCAAGGGCGGGGCAGGCATTCATCAGGAGCACCACGAACCATTCTATTTTCCGGGTGATGACCTGCTGTCTGCTGTTCGACCACGGGGCTTGCCAATCGGCAACCTGACCAGTCAGTTTTGGGCAAACGTCTATCTTGATCCGCTTGACCAGTTTGTCAAACGCGAGTTGAAATGCGCCGGTTATGTGCGCTATGTGGACGATTTCTTGCTCTTTGCGCAGGATAAGTCCCGCTTGCATGAATACCGCCGAGCGGTGATCCATTTTCTGGTTTCTCTACGCCAATGTCTCCATGAAGAACGAGCCGTTGTCTTCCCAACCCGCACAGGTATCCCTTTTCTGGGGTGGCGCATATACCCTGATCACTTGCGCTTAAAAAGACGAAACGGCGTAGCATTTCAACGCCGTTTTGCCCGTATGCGTAAACTGCTGCTCAGCCGGCAGATCTCAATCCAAAGGCTTCAATCCGCTATCAACGGATGGATTGCCCATGTTGCTCACGGCCAGACGTGGGGATTGCGCCGTGCCCTGCTTTCACAAGTTCCGATTCGAGGAGGTTTATGAAGGAGTCACCACTTTTTTCCAAAACTTACGACTTTTTATGCTGGCTGCTCCCGTTGACGATTAAGTTTCCGCGCCAGCAACGTTTTGTTCTGGCAGCCGCGCTGCAAAAGGAGGCATTGCATTTTCAGGGTTTGTTGATCGAAGCAGCCCACCAGCCATCGGCCAGTGAGCGTCTCTGCTTAGCTAATGCCGAATTGGCCAAAGTACGCAGTCACTTACGTCTATCTCGCGATCTGGCGCTGATCTCTCCCGGCCAGTATGAACATGGGGCTCGCCTGCTGGTAGAAATCGGGCGTTTATTGGGCGGCTGGATTAAAAAGGTTTCAGGCGGGCAGACATCCGCATGAAATGGGGATGGGTTGGAGCTGCGCGGCGGTTCGTGGAACAACCATCAAAGGAACGCCCGCTGTGCTTACCGTAACAGGAACGAGCCTGTCAACTTCAACAACAACAACGGGTTTCGGCTCTTCTCCCATGACTTTCTATTCTAACCAGCCAGCAAAGCCTGCGCTCACCCCGAGACAGGACGCGGCTAAACTCAGAAAGCCAGCGCTACCCATTCCCGGCAACGGAAAGCCAAATACCTAACCATTTTCTGCCCTCTGGTAGGTGATTTGACCGAAGGTTGGTAGGAGAATAATTCAAAAGGTGAAGAAAGGTTTGAAATGAATACGTATATTGAATACGAGCTCGAAGATGGGACTTTCATTCAGGTGCTTGCTCCTGCTGGCACTCAGTCCGAAGGTGCGGTTAAGGCCTCCTCACTGGGCAGTGAGCAGGTTATTCAAGCAGAAAAAACCTTCGAGGAAGCAATTGAAGGTGCGATTAAGTCAGCCTCCACGCTTTTGAAAAAAGTCAAGACCCTCAAAGCTGACGAGATAGAACTGACCTTTGGTTTACTGGCCAGCGGGGAATTGGGTAATTTTGCTATTGGCAAGGTCGGGGTGGAGGCAAGTTA
>DLXG01000271.1 GCA_003448875.1 Anaerolineaceae bacterium | reverse complement strand
GTTGACGGATCGGTTTGATTAATGTTTCCGTACAGCCAATTTGCTGACAATCTTTTTTGGTAAATTGGGTGCCAAGGGAGGTCAATACAATGATCTTAAGATCATCGTTCGTTGAGGAGGTGAGATTTGCAGGCAGGCGGGGCTGACCATCCTCCACTAACAGGCGGTAGTCAACCAGTGCCAGATGTACCGGCGCGCGGTTTTGACCGGCGGATTGCAGGATATGGATAAAGGATTGCCGGTCTGCGCATTCACTGACGGCAAAGCCAACCTTTTCTAATTCCATCCGCAGAGATTGGCGGCTGGAAGCATTTGGATCAGCGATCAGGATGTGTTTGCGGTGAGAAAGTGAGATTAATTCATGGGGCTGGGGTTCGGGTGTTTCCTGGCGGGAAAAGACTGCGTTGAATGAGAAGGTGCTGCCCACGCCCGGTTCGCTTATCAGTGAAATTTTGCCGCCCATCAATTCCACCAGCTGGGTGGAGATGGCCAGACCCAGCCCAGAACCCCCGTACTTACGGGTGGTGGACATATCTGCCTGAGTAAACCGCTCAAAAATACGTGCCTGACGGTCTACAGGAATGCCTATGCCGGTATCGCGCACGGAGAAACTTATGGTAGCCTGCGAAGCCGTTTGAGCAATCGGCTGAACACTGATGACAATTTCACCCTGCTCGGTAAACTTGACTGCGTTGCCAACCAGATTATTCAACACCTGCCGCAAGCGGTTGGGGTCACCGCGTAGTAAAACCGGGGTCTGCGGGTCAATCAGACAGACCAGTTCCAGTCCTTTGGCGGCGGCCCGCTGGGAGAAATTAACCGCTACATTTTCAACAATGGTGCGTAAATTGAAGTCGGTAGTTTCCAGTTCCATTTTGCCGGCTTCAATTTTGGAAAGGTCGAGAATATCACTGATCAGGTTGAGAAGCGACTCGGCGCTTTCCAGCGCTGCGGTGAGATATTCGCTTTGTTCGGGGTTGAGGGGTGTATCCAGCGCAAGGTTCAACATGCCGATGAGCCCGTTGAGCGGCGTGCGAATTTCGTGACTCATGTTGGCTAAAAATTCACTTTTGGCTAAGTCGGCTTCTTCGGCTTTCTGGCGGGCGCGTACCAGTTCGGTGATGTTGTGATAGAGGTTGAGTACCCCAACTTCCTGACCATTGACGATGACCGGCACACCAAAGATTTCAACATCAATCAATTCGCCGCGGCGGGTCTGGCGTTTGCTGACGCTGTGAATCAGTTCACCTTGCCGAACCCGGCGGCTGAACTCAAAAGCACCATCGCGAAATTCTCTGGAAGTGATGATGTCATCCAGTTTTCCGCCCAGCACCTCTGCCTGTGTGTAGCCAAACAACCGTTCAAAGGCCGGGTTGCAGGCAACGATATGCCCGTTCAGGTCGAGAGTGACAATGGCAACCGGGCTGTTCTGGAAGATGCTTTCAAAATACTGTTTTTGACGTTGAATTTCCGCTTCGGCTTTTTTACGCTGGGCAATATCATGGAAAATGTAGATAATTCCCTGTTGGTTTTCCCCATCCTGGAATGGGAAACCGGTCACTTCAAACCAGCCGTATAATGACGGCATGGGAATGACCTGTGTTTTCGTAAGGGCTTTTTTCTGCACCGGCTCGATGACACCGGGGAAGACTTCTTCGATATTTTTACCAATCAGGTCGGCATAAGAGGTCTTAAGAGTTTGGGTGGTTGCCCGGTTGCAGCGAATGATTTTGCCGGTTGAGTCGGTCAATAAAATCAGGTCGGAGATGGCGTCGAAGGTAGCTTCCCATTCTTTTTTGGCACGAATGATATTGGCTTCGGCCTGATGCCTTTCCAGAATTTCGCGTTGGGAAATTTCTTTGACGGCGTATAACTCGCTGGTGCGTTGGGCGAGGTCATTTCTGAGGTGTTGATTTTGCCGGAGGGTTTTGAATTGCTGATAAGCACTCAAACTGTTGATCAGAAGGGTGAAGGCTGCGAAGAGATCTACCAGCCAGAGGGTCGGCTCATTCAACTGGGCTTGAATAAAAGAATTGAAGGTGAGGATAAAACCGTTTGAAAGAATAAATACGGCTGTAACCAGAACCGGCACAAGCAGACCCACCCCAATACCTGCGATGGGGAACAGGATGGGTATGAGTGTATGTAGAGGTATCTTGGGGTTCTTATCCGACAGCATAGCGTCTTTTGGACGAATTGTAAGGAAATTGATCATCCAATTTCCTTGACTAAAATTATAATTGACCACGCCAACATTTGCTATTATAATCACAGGCTTTGTTGATACGAGTTATTGCGTCTGGAAATAAAGGCGTTATTGAGAATAAATGAATATCGAAGATCAAACCGGTACTACCGTCCTTCGCCGAGAAACCGAAGCCAAACCCAAGAAAAGCTGGCGCACGTGGCTGATCGGCAGACCCTTACCAACTGCAGATGCCCCTCACCAGACCATTGGGGTGTTGATTGGCCTGGCTGTGTTTGCCTCGGATGCACTTTCTTCTACGGCTTATGCCACCCAGGAAATGCTGGTCATTCTGATGGTGTTGGGGGAGAGAGCCTACGATTATGTTTTTCCCCTTGCCGTTGGGATTGTAATTCTTTTAGGCATAGTTACGCTTTCCTATGAACAAACTGTCCCTGCGTACCCTAATGGGGGTGGGGCGTATACGGTTTCTCGTGACAATTTGGGGGTTTTGCCCTCAAAAATTGCCGCTAGTGCATTATTAACGGACTACATTCTTACTGTGTCCGTTTCAATTTCGTCCGGCGTCGCGCAAATTGTTTCTGCTGTTCCAGATTTGTTTCCATATCGCGTGTGGATAGCGGTTGGTTTCATTGCTTTTATCATGGTGATGAACTTGAGGGGGGTAAAAGAATCGGGGCGAGCATTTGCTATCCCAACCTATTTCTTTGTGATCATGATGTACTTGACCGTCGTGGTGGGGTTGATCCGTTACTTTGGTGGAAATCTAGGACTGGTTGAAAATCCCCCTCCTCTTGAGGTTTTTCATGGGACGGTCGGTGTAGGGATTTTCCTGATTTTGCGAGCGTTTTCAAGTGGAACGGCGGCTTTAACTGGAATTGAAGCCATTTCCAATGGTATTCCTGCTTTCAAAGAACCGCGTTCGAAAAATGCCGGCACCACATTAATCATCATGTCCCTTATTCTTGGGTCGCTGATGTTGGGTATTTCGTTTCTGTCCGGCCACATCCGAGCAGTGCCATCAGAAGCCGAAACAGTCATTTCACAATTGGCCAGAACAGCATTTGATGGGCGGGGTGTTTTTTACGGTGGCGTCATTATCGCAACGACAGTGATTCTGATTATGGCTGCCAATACGGCCTTTGCAGATTTTCCTCGACTAAGTGCCATTGCGGCTTCAGACGGATTACTACCCCGCCAACTCACTTACAGAGGCAGTCGATTGGTTTATTCTCGCGGCATAATCTTGCTGGCGTTAGTTTCGTCGCTGTTGATTATTGTCTTTCAGGCAAGTGTAACCCGCTTGATACCTCTTTATGCTGTGGGTGTGTTCCTCTCATTTACTCTATCCCAAACTGGCATGGCTCACCGTTGGTGGAAAATCAGTAAATTGAAAGAAGGGGAGGAAATAAAGGAACATTCTAGTATTTTGCGATATGACCCCAATTGGTTAATTAAACTGATCATCAACGGTTTTGGCGCAGTTTGCACCGGAATCGTGATGCTGGTTTTTGCGACTACCAAGTTTGTGGACGGCGCGTGGGTTGTGATCGTTATCATCCCAACTTTGGTTTTTATATTCACTGGTATCGAGCGTCATTACCGCCATCTGGCCTCTAAACTGTCGCTTGAGAATTACGGCGGCTTACCCCAAATCGCCCGTCATCGAGTGATCATTCCAATCGGTGGTGTGCATCGCGGTACGCTGGCGGCCTTGCGCTATGCGAGAACCCTCTCGGATGATATTACTGCCGTGCATGTTTCGATTGATCCGCAGGAAGCCGAGCGTGTCCGCACCAAATGGGAAACATGGGGAGACGGCCGCAGACTGGTGATTCTCGAATCACCGTACCGTTTATTTATCGAGCCGCTACTGGAATACATTGAAGAAATTGAAGCATTACGCCAGCCAAACGAGATCATCACCATTGTTGTTCCGGAATTTGTTCCGCGTCACTGGTGGGCAAGTCTATTGCACACTCAAACTGCGCTCACATTGAGGATGGCACTGCTCTTTCATAAAGATATTGTCATCACAAGCGTTCCCTATCAGGTAGACTAATGACAGCAGATCAAGAACAAACCAAAAAAAGAATGCAAATTATTGTGGTCGGATGCGGCAGGCTGGGTTCAGCACTGGCTTACCGGCTGTTTCGGGCAGGTCATTCTGTAGCCGTGATCGATTCCTTGCCGGCATCCTTCAATAACCTGCCGCCTGATTTTACCGGCCGGCTTCATGAGGGAGATGCCCTCTCGCAGGATGTGCTGGTACGGGCTGGCATCGAAAATGCCGACGCACTGGCGGCTGTGACCAGTTCAGACGCCATCAATGCGGTGGTAGCACGGGTTGCCCGCGAGGTTTATCACGTCCCTAATGTGGTCGCCCGGAATTATGATCCGCGCTGCCGGGTGTTGTTTGAGGAATTGGAACTTCAGGTGATCAGTTCAACCAGTTGGGGAGCGCAGCGGATTGAAGAAATGCTTTACGATTCGGGCGTACACACCGTCTTTTCGGCAGGAAACGGGGAAGTGGAAGTTTACGAGTTTGTCATACCCGAAAAGTGGGATGGCAAGACGCTGGAAGAATTATTACCGGATGAAGAGTGCCTGCCCATTTCGATCACGCGGGCTGGCCGGGCGATGCTGCCGCAATCCGGGCTGACGATAAAGGGCGGCGATATTATCCACGTGAGCGCCACCTTCAATGGCAGTAATTGCCTGCGTCAAAAGTTGTTGGAAGGAAGGGAGTAGCCAGAATGTATGTCATTATTGCAGGTGGCGGAAGAACCGGCGCGCAATTAGCGCGGATTCTGGTTGCCCAAAATCATTATGTCCAATTAATTGATAACCGGCCGGAAGTGCTGGCGCGCCTGCACAAAGAATTACCCACCGAGGTTATCTTTGAAGGCCGTCCGATTGATCCACTGGGTCTGGAAAAAGCCGGAGCGGAAAAGGCGGATGTGTTGGCCGCCTGCACCACCGAGGACGAGGTCAATCTGGCGATCTGTTTTATGGCGCGCAGCCGCTATAAAGTACCCCGCACGATTGCACGCATCAATAATCCTCGCAATGCGTGGCTGTTCGATCACAAATTTCATGTGGATGTGGCGGTTAATCAGGCTGAAATCATGGCTTCGATCATCGAAGAGGAAATGTCCCTGGGTGACATGATGACCCTGATCAAGCTGCGCCGTGGAAATTACTCTCTGGTTGAAGAAAAAGTTCCGCCGGATGCGCCGGCTCTGGGGATTGCGATTAAGGACTTGAATCTTCCGGATCATTGCGTGATTGCGGCCATCATCCGTCATGGTGAGGTGATTGTACCGCGCGGTGTGACTACTTTTGAACCGGGTGACGAGGTCTTAGCCGTGGCAGACCCGGACGGTGCCCGTCAACTGGCTAAGATGCTCTCTCCGAACAAGGTGGTTAACGGGCGCACCAAGTAAAATGTGTTTGACCGTTACCCAAGCATGGGGTATAATTTGGCTCTACAGATCGCAATCACCTGTGCACTGCGGAAATCGCCAAGCAACCAATAGGGTTTGGCAATTTGCGCAGGACACAGTGGCAAAAATCAATGAGGAAAGGAAAACGATATGCCCAAACGGACATACCAACCCAAAATTCGCCGCCGTGTTCGCGTGCATGGTTTCCGTGCCCGGATGGCAACGGCTGATGGACGGCAGGTGTTGAAGCGCCGCCGCCTGCGCGGTCGCTACCGCCTGACGGTTACGGCCAACAGCCATGTCAAAAAGGTACGCTGGTAATCGGTGCTGTCTTTGCAGGTGATGCCCTCAGGGCGCGGCCTGCCGTTCATTGATCCTCAATGGACGGGTTCATGGGTGAAGCG